>NZ_JBEOZN010000024.1:0-88161 GCF_040298085.1 Streptosporangium sp. NPDC001681
GTCCCCGCGGACGAGCTGGCCGCCTGCGTGGACGCGCTGCTCGGCAACGTGTTCGCGCACACGCCCGAGGGGGTCTCGTTCTCCGTACGGTTGGAGCCGGCCGAGGGCGGCGCGCTGCTGACCGTCGCCGACGCCGGTCCCGGCTTCGCCACCTCCGACCCGCTGCAGCGCGGTGCGAGCGGGGCCGGGTCGACCGGCCTCGGCCTCGACATCGCCCGCCGCACCGCCGAGTCGGCGGGCGGCTCACTGTCCCTGCGGACCTCTGCCGCGGGCGGGGCGGGCGTGATCCTGTTCCTGCCCGCCGCCACGTCCTGAGGATCGGCGGCCGTTCGCCGATCCTCGGCCTCCGGCTGAGCGGCCCAGCGGGTTGCCGCGGCGGCGTTACCCCTTTCGCACCGGTGCTCGTCGTGAACGAGCACCGGGCGCTCCCGTCCCCCACGGTCCTCCACGGGCGTCCGGCCGGATGACGGGCCGCGTTCGGGTGGCACTGCCCTGACAGCCGGGAAGCCCGATCCGGTCCGCCCGGCGGTGAGATCCGAAGCCGGATTCCCTCGCTTAACGATCTCTTAGCGTGCCCCTATCAAAATCTCCGCAAATCTTGACCCATGAAACGAATCACCAGAATCACCGTCGGAACCCTCGCAACCGCCGCCCTGCTGACCGCTGGGGGCGGCGTCGCCCTCGCCGCGCACCAGACGGACAGCACGGCGATCACCTCCACCACCACCATCGCCGCCGCCGGCACGACCGCGGCGGACATCTCCTCCCGCAAGGCCGTACAGATCGCCAAGAAGCGCGTCCCCGGCGCGCGGGTGACCAAGGTCGAGCGCGAGTGGGAGCACGGCCAGCGCGCCTGGAAGATCGAGCTGCGCAAGGGCGCCTGGGAGTACGACGTCTACGTGTCGGCGCGGACAGGGAAGATCATCAAGTTGAAGCGCGAGTACGACGACTGATCAGCAGGCCTCGAGTACGGCCTGCATGGCGTCCTTCTCCGCGGGCGTCACCCACAGGCCGTACTTGACCTTCACCTTGATCTGGCGCTCGACGTAGGGGCACCGGTAGGCGTGGCGCGGCGGGAGCCAGGTCGCCGCGTCACCGGCGCCCTTCTGGCTGTTCAGCGGCCCGTCGACGGCCAGCAGGTTCAGCGGGTCGTTGGCCAGTTCCTTGCGCTTGGTCTTGGTCCACTCCTGGGCACCCTTCTGCCAGGCGTCGGCGAGCGCGACCACGTGGTCGATCTGCACCGCCGAACTGGTCCGTGTCCCACGCTCGAACTTGATGGTCTTACCGCTGTAGGGGTCGTCGAGAATGCCGGACTGCACGATGCAGTTCTTGCCGCCCTCCTTGAAAGTCTCATCCTTCAGGTCGCGGATGAGAATGTCGTTGCGGGTGTCGCAGCCGTTCTTGTCGACGTCCGACCACGCGGGCCCGAACTCGCCACGGTCGAAACCGGTCATCGGGGCGCGGCCCTTGACCTCGAGCTTCTTCAGCTCCTGGAGCGCCTCGGACGCGGACTGCCCGCCGCCGGAGGACTTCGTACCGTCGTCCGGACCGCCCGGAATCGGACCGCAGCCCACCACCGTGAACGCGATCGTCGCGATGACCACCCCTCGTGCCAGCGCAGCCCGCACTATGCCACCTCTCCCGCGCGTTCACTACCTCTGAAGCGGCAAATTATTCCAGATACCTCCTTCAATCCTAAAAGCCTCAAGCAGTCTGTGGGAGGCCGGGAGGCTTTTCGGCGCGCCAATCCGCACCTTAACCACGTCTCACATCTGACCTGCACAAATGCATTTCGAGCACCACCCCGCCGGAAGCACGCCTCGGAATTTTTACGCAACGCGACTATCGACTACGTAAAGTAACGATGCTCTAATGGCCAAGAGCGCTCACAATGGGTGAGCAAACAACTACGAAGAGGATTCGCATGGGTAAGATCTCATCGCGTCATCCCCACCTCGCACGGACCGCGACAGGACTGTTCAGCACTGCGGCCGCCCTGCTCCTGGCCTCCACCGGCTCCGCCGCGGCGGCCGCTCAGCAGGCCTCCAGCCTGCCGCCGAGAGTGGTCCAGCTCGCGGAGAACGCGAGCTGCCCCTTCAACAGCCTCTGTCTTTACCGCGACCACGGCTTCAACGGACCGGGATACAGCATCCCCGCGGGCTACCCGACCGATCTGAACAACGTGCCGATGCCGGGCGGGGTGGGTGGCTCCTCCACCGCCGCGAACAACGTCTCGTCATGGATCAACAACACCGGCTACTACGTCCTGCTGATCGACTACGAGGGCGAGGAGCGCACGCTGTATCCCGGCAACTCCTTCGAAGAGCCCCCCGAGACCAACGACAGCGTCGACGCCGTCGACTGGCGCTACTGACCCCCGCCCCCTTTCTTCTCCCCGCGCGCCCGCCCGTCCGGGCCTCGGGGAGAAGGTCTCCGCGACCGCCCAGGTCAGGTGATCAGGATCCCGCCGTCGACCGGGATCACCGCACCGGTGACATACGAGGCGGCGTCCGAGGCGAGAAAGATCGCCGCCGCGACGAGTTCGGCGGGATCTCCGGGGCGCTTCATCAGCACCCGGTGCTCAAGCTGCCAGGCCAGGTAGCCCTCCGCGTACTGGTCGGTCATCTCCGAGGCGAAGAAACCCGGCTCGACGCAGTTGACCCGGATGCCGCGACGTCCCGTCCACTGCTGGGCGAGGTCACGGGTAAGGCCGACGACCCCCGCCTTGGACGCGCTGTAGGCGGCCTGCGGCAGCCCGGCGGTCGTCTCGCCCAGGATGCTGCCGACGTTGACGATCGAGGAGCCGGGCTTCATGACCCTGGCGCAGGCCTGCGCCATCCAGTAGGTGCCGTGCAGGTTGATCTCCACCACCTGCCGGAACTGCTCGGGCGTCTCCCTCAGCGCCGGGACCGCGGTGCCCACACCCGCGTTGTTGATCAGGATGTCCACCGCGCCCAGTTCGGCGACCGCGGCTTCGGCCAGGGCCTGGCAGTCCTCGGGCTTGACCACGTCGGTGACGAGGGCCACGCAGCGCCTGCCGGTCTCCTCGACCAGGGCGCGGGTCTCCTCAAGACGGTCCTTCCTGCGAGCGCCGATCACGATGTCCGCACCCGCCTCGGCCAGGCCCCTGGCGAACGCGACGCCGAGCCCCGAGGACGCGCCGGTGACGATCGCGACCTTGCCGTCCAGCCGGAATCGGTCCAGCATTCAATCCTCCTCAGTCCACCCCACATGCCGAACAAGATTCTAATGACCAAGAAAAGAACCGCCCGTGAGGGGCCTCCTCACGGGCGGTGCGGTTTTCCGGGCTCAAGGCTCCGAGCGGCGCCGCGGGCTTCGGGAACGGCCCGCGGCGATCCGTCCTACAGGCCGTACTCCTTGGTGATCCGCTCGTGCCGCTCCACCTCGACATCGACGGCCTTGGCCAGATCGAGCCAGGCCAGCGGGTGCACCCAGCGCTCGGTGGCGTCGTCCAGGAGCGCGTCGACCTCGACCGGGCTGATGTCCGGCGGGACCGCGATCCAGCCGAACACGCCGGGCAGCGGCTCGCCCGTGGTCGGGTGGGTCACGGTGTAGTTGTCGTCGCTGTAGACCCACATCGGCCAGCCGCGCTCGGCCATGACCTCGTTGAACTCCGTCCAGTCGGCCTGACTGGGCGCGGCACCGTCGAAGAACCAGCTGGTGTAACCACCGGGGCGGAGCATGCTCACCGCGGCGAAGGGTGGGACGAACTTCTCCTGCTCCTCGGCGCTCTCCGGAATCGGCTCCAGCAACTGCGGCTCGAAGACGACCAGGTCACCGGCGTTGTACTCCATGCCGGGGGGCTGGGGAATGGCCAGGCGCGCCGTCGCGGGGCCCGTGCGCACGCTCAGGACCTGACGCTGGCTGCCGTCGGGGGCGGGGAGGATGATGCGCACCAGGCCCATCTCCTCCTCGATCGGTCCCTCGCTCGACTGCAGCGGAATCCCGATCCTGGCTGCGCCCAGGCGGACGGTCTCCCAGTCCTCGGCGGCCGTCGCCATGACGACCATCCTCCACAGGTCCTGCTGCTCGATCTCCTCGGAGTCGAGAAGATCGCGCAGGATGCCCGCACCCTTGGCGTTGTCGCCGAGCTGCTGCGCCGCGGCCGACCACAGCCTGGCCGCGTCGATACCGCCGCCGGCGGCGACCGCCGCCTCTCCCTCGGCCGCCGCCTGCTCCCAGCGCTCCCGTGCGGTGTGCAGGCGCCCCAGGGCCATGTGGCGCTGCGCGGCGGGCAGCCGCTCGGCCATCTGCTCCAGGCGCTCGTCCTGACGGGCCTCGATCAGCAGGCTGCTGAGGTACGCGGAGTCCTGCGGGTCGGCGTTCTCGATGTCGCCGGACTCGACCAGCATGGTCCAGTAGATGTCGGCACCCCTCGCCGGGTAGCCGAGAAAGCCCAGCGTGGTGGTGTGGCGCCGGGTGCCCTCCACGTCGCGGCCGGACAGCGGGGCCAGCCAGCCCACCCAGCGCTCCGGGTCGGCGTTGAAGCCGTCGGCGGCGTCGAAGGAGCCGACCAGCTCGTCCTCGGAGACCGGGGCAGGAAGCGCGGTGGCCTCGTCGGCGGCGGCGCGCAGCGCGGCGATCCGCTCGGCGACGTCACCGGAGTTCCTGAGCTCTCCCGCCGCCGACTCCGCCAGGTCGGCCAGGAGACGGGCCTGCCAGATTCCCTGGCGGGCGACCGCCAGTTGCCCGGCGACGAGCGCCAGCTCGACCCGGGCGCGGTAGCCGCCCATCATCGCGAAGTAGTCGATCCACTGCTTGAGCACCCGGCCCAGCTGCCAGGTGTTGGTGATCTGCGCCGACCCGGCGAGCGCGCGGATGGCGTACGACCACTCGACCCAGGCGCGGGGGTGCTCGCCGACCACGTCGAGATCGGGCAGGGCGTCGACGGACTCCTGCACGCGATCGAGGGTCACGAGCACGAGCGCACGGAGCACTCCCTCGCGATACCCCTTGGCCACCGGGTCGTCCGGCTTGAAACCGGCCGCGGCGTCGAGCGCGGTGAGCGCGTCCTCGGCGCGGCCCGCGGCGAGCAGCGCGCGGGCCGAGGCGGCCCCCAGCTCCCAGCTCGCCTCGCGGCCCGCGCCGCCCAGCGCCGCCACGGCGGTCTCGGCGTGGGAGACGGCCTCCTCGACGCGCCCCGCGTCGAGAAGCGCCGCGACATAGTGCTCGGCGACGGAGGCGAAGGCCAGCGAGCCGGGCTCGACCTCCAGTGCCGAGAGCGCGGCCAGCCGCTCGGCGGCGTAACCGGGGCCGTCGGCGTTCGCCTGGGCGAGGGCCAGCGCCACGACGGCACCGGGCGCGGCCGGGCATTCGCGGACGTCCTCGCGCCTGGTGAACTCGACCAGTGCCTCGGCGTCGGCGATCGCGACCGCCCCCTGCGCGCGGTCGCCGATACGGCCGATCAGATGCCAGTAGCGGGCGTAGAACTCCAGCCAGGGCATCTGCAGGTTCTCCGCCTGCTGCGCGATCGCGGGCGCGAGCACGTCGAGCTGCGCGTATCGGCCTTCCAGCGCCTGCGCGGGCACATCTCCGATCGCCATAGCCAGACCGGTGTTACCTGCTTCGTGCAGTTGCCGCTGGGTGTCGCCCACCCAGGCCCAGATGTCCACGTCCATGAGACGTCAGTCTGCCAGGTCGGGAAGCATGCCCCAAACGACTTGGCGATCCCGCACGGTCCAGAGGGGCGGCGTTACGGCTTCCGCCCGCACGGCTTGGAGCGTGACCTTACCGGACCCGACGCGCCCGCGACGGTGCCGCGCGGGTCAGAGCGTGATCTCACCGGACGCGACGAGGACGGCGGGCCCCGCCAGGTAGCTGGTCCGCTCGTCCAGGGTGACGGTGACGGTGCCGCCGAGCACCTCGACCGCCCAGGTGCCACTGGTCTCACCGGCCAGTCGCGCGGCGGCCACGGCCGAGGCGACCGCGCCGGTGCCGCAGGAGCGCGTCTCACCGGAACCGCGCTCGAAGACCCGCATGACGACCCGGCGCGGACCCACCGGATTGAGCAGCTCGATGTTGACTCCGGAGGGGAACACCTCGGGATCGAAGGCGGGCTGGTGGCTCAGGTCGAGCTGGGCCACCGGGTCGCCGATGACGCAGGCCAGGTGGGGGTTTCCCATGTCGACGTGGACGCCTTCGTACTCGTGGCCCGCGACGATCGCGCGGCTCGACCCCAGCACCCGGGGCGGGCCCATGTCGACGGTCACGTCCCCCGTCTCCGCCAGCCGTACGCGCCTGACCCCCGTGCGTGTCGCGACGCCGAACTCCCCGGGCGCGGCGAGCCCCTCGTCGACCAGGTAACGGGCGAAGACCCGCACCCCGTTGCCGCACATCTCGGCGATGCCGCCGTCGGCATTGCGATAGTCCATGAACCACTCGGCCTCGCCGGCCTGGCCGGACACCTCCGGGCTGAGCTTCGTCCGCGTCACCCGTAGCACGCCGTCCGCGCCGATCCCGGCGCGCCGGTCGCACAGCGCCGCCACGAGTGTCGCGGGCAGCTCCAGCTCACCGTCCGGGTCGGGAAGGATGACGAAGTCGTTCTCGGTGCCGTGCCCCTTCGCGAATCGCATGCCCCAACTCTATCCAGGCCCGCGTCCGCCCCCGTCGCCCCGGGGAACGGCCCATCCTCCGGCACATCGGCCGGGGAACCGCCGGCCTTCCCGGCCGGGCGGGATCGGGAACCACGCCCGGCCGGGAAGGCCGGCGCGGTCAGCCGCGAATCGCGGCGAGCGCGCGTCCCAGCAGGTCGGGTTCCTGCTGGGGGAGCCAGATCACCCGGGGGTCGCGACGGAACCACGACTCCTGACGGCGGACGAACCTGCGCGTCGCCCGTACCGTCTCCTCCTTCGCCTCCTCCTCGGTGCACTCACCGCCGAGGAAGCGCAGCACCTGCGCGTACCCGAGGGCACGACTGGCCGTGCGGCCTCCGGCGAGCCCATGTGCGGCGAGTTCCCTGACCTCGTCCACCAGCCCGGCCCGCCACATGCGCTCGACCCGCGCCTCGACCCGGGCGTCCAGCACCGCCCTCGGCACCTCCACCCCCAGCTGAACGCTGTCGTAGACGGCGTCGTACGACGGCATCGTGGCCGAGAACGGCCGCCCGGAGATCTCGATGACCTCCAGTGCGCGGACGATCCTGCGACCGTTGCTCGGCAGGATCGTCTCGGCCGCCTTGGGGTCGCGCTCGCGGAGCCGCTCGTACAGCGGGGCGGGGCCGTGCAGGTCGAGCTCGGCCTCCAGCAGGGCACGGACCCGCGGGTCGGTGCCGGGGAACTCCAGGTCGTCCAGGGCGGCCCGCACGTACAGCCCGGACCCGCCCACCAGGATCGGCACCACCTCCTTGGCCCGCAGGTCGTCGATCAGCGGCCGGACCAGCGACTGGTATTCGGCCACGCTGGCGGTTCTGGTCACGTCCCAGATGTCCAGCAGGTGGTGGGGAACCCCCCGCCGCTCCCCCATGGAGAGTTTCGCCGTCCCGATGTCCATACCTTGGTAAAGCTGCATCGAGTCGGTGTTTATCACCTCGCCCCCCAGTTCGAGGGCGAGATCCACGGCCAGATCGGACTTTCCGGCGGCGGTCGGGCCGACGACGGCTATGACGGGTAGCTGAGGCACGGGGTAATTCTGCCAACTCGCTGGGTATGGGGGAGAGGCGATGCATCCCGTGCATCGGGATTGGGGGATACATCATGTCCATCTTCGACAAGGTCAAGAACATGCTGGGCGGCGATGCCAAGACCGAGGAGCTCGTCAAGAAGGGCATCGACAAGGCGGAGCAGATCGCCAGGGAGAAGACCGGAGGGAAGCACGACCAGCAGATCAGCACCGCCGCGCAGAAGGCGAGGGAGATGGCTGACAAGATCGACGATCAGCCGGGCACGACACCCGGCACCGGTCAGAGCGGCGCCGCGCCCGATCCCGGTCAGACCGGCCGGCCCGACACGCCTCCGCCCCACGGCCCGTAGGCGCCGGCCGCACGATGGAGCGGATCCCGGTCCCGGTCAGTCCCAGTCGAGCGTCGGCTGCAGATACCCTTCCAGGGTCAGCAGCCACCGCTTCGACTCCACGCCTTCGCCCCCGCTGAACCCGCCGAGGCCGTTTCCGGCGACCACCCGGTGGCACGGCACGATGACGGGGATCGGGTTGGCTCCCATGATCGACCCGATGGCCCGCGCCGGAACGCCCGTCCCGCTCCGGGCCGCCAGTTCCCCGTAGGTCACCGCCTTGCCATATGGCACCGTTTCGTAAAGCGTGCCGAGCACCCTGCGCTGCACCGGCGAGGTCAGCCGCCAGTCCACCGGCACGCCGAAGACCTTCAGCCTGCCCGCGTAATAGTCGCTCAGCTCGGCGAGCACCCCGGCGGTCCTGCCGGGATCGTCCACCTCGTCCAGCCTCAGCCGCTCAAGCGCGCGGGTCCTGAACGCCGCCGGGTCACCCCAGCCCACGCTCACCACCCCCTCCTCGGTCACCGCGACGACCATGTCCCCCAACTGCGTCGCGACACTCCCGAACGCCACCGTTCCCACCATCGACCTCGCATCCCCGTCACCTCGGGCACGGCGCCCATCCGTCACCGTGACCACTGCGGTCCACCTGTTCGTTGCCATCTCCCGCGTCAGTCCGTCGGCGGGGCCGTCCGTTCCGTCCAGCGGGCGGCGAAGTAGCCGACGCCGTAGGGCGCGTCGTCATAGAGGAGCTCTCCGCGCAGGGCGCTGCCGCAGCCGCCCAGGACCTGCAGGGCCGCACGGCCGGCGACCCACAGCTCGGCGGCCTCTCCGGGGTCGAGCGGCGGGATCTCGGCGCGGGCCAGCGCCAGGGCGATCGCCCTGTTGTACGGCTCGGCACGCGAGTCCAGATAACCGGGGGACTTCTCGGTGAGGCAGGCCGAGCCGTCGGCCATGACGAGCATCGCCACGCGACCGGCCGTGGCCGCCAGCCGCTCGCCCAGGGCCGCGCACTCCGCCGGGGGCGCGTCGAAGGAGATCGCATGAAATGCCGAGGCGGTCAGGTGCTCCCTGTCGAGGAGCCAGCGGCCGACCGACAGCGACAGTGGCAGGACGGGCTCCCCCTCGCCGCTTCGTACGTCGACGCCCCAGGGAGCGAGGCTTCCCGCGGCGTCCGCGCCGTACGTGACGGTCCGGTCCGCGCCGCCGACCACCACGATCGTGTCGGCTCCGGCATCACGCAACGCGCCGAGCGCGGCCGCGCAGGCCGCCCTGAGATCGTCGAGTTCCACAGCCGCCGCTCCGGCCAGTTCGGGGAGCAGCAGCGGGGGGTGCGGGCACACAGCCGCGGCGACAAGCACCCGGCCAGACTAACCGAGTCCTCCCGGGGAACCGCCCCGGGAAAGAGCGCCGGGGCACGGTGATTCTCTCAGCGCGCCCCGGCGTCCCGCTTCATGACCGAAAGCCGCGCAGAGGCAGGAGGCACGGCTGCCGGCCCCGTGTCAGCCGCCGATCGGGCCCTGGGGGTGCACGTAGCCGGTGGCGCCGTCGGCACGGGGGTCGTCCGGAACCTCCTGCGGCTTCTGGGGACTGCTCTGCTGCTGCGACGGCTTGTCCGCCGCGGGTTTCCCCGCGGCCGAATCGGCTCCCGGCTCGCTCTGGCCCGTCCGGTCGGTGCCCGTGCCCGCGTCGGTACCCGCGCCTCCGGTGGAGGTGTCATCGCCGCCGGAGGCGGTGTTCGACTCCTTCTCCGGCTTCTGCTTCTCCTCCTGCGGCGCGTTCTGGTCGGGCTCGGGGTTCTGAGCGGCCTCCTGGGTGCTCTCCGGCGCCCTTGCCGGCGGCGCTCCAGGGCCGTCCTGGTCGCCGTTCACGACGGCGAAGACGACGCCCCCGCCCAGGAGGGCGGCGGCGAGGACGGAGAAGGCGGCTATGGCCGGGCCGCTTCTCCGCTGGGACCTGCGGGACCTGCGTGGCTTGCCGGGCTCACCGGCGGGACCGGTAAGGATCTCTGTTTCTCCGGGACCGCCCGGAGATGGAGGGACATGCATGGGGAAAACTCCCTGCGGTTCTCGGGGGGAAACCTCCTCGGTTTCCGAAGGGTGCCGAACCACAGTAACCACAGCGGGGAAATGCTCACACACCAATCACAAATGAATCACGAAATATCGTCCCTTAGAGGACTCGTGGTGTCATCGTCCGCGTATGCCCTGGCAGGGAAGGTGACAGCGCCGGAATCCCCGCTCCCGCAGGGGATTCCAACTATTCGATCATGAGCGTACGCCCCCCGGAACGGCCACCTCGGCGAGGGACGTCCCGGGGAGATCCGTCCGGAAAAAAATCTCAGCGGAGGCGTACCCGAAGCCTCGTGCGGGACCTCAGGTGGCGGAGCAGCCCGAGATGTCCGGGAGCGGAGCCGGGCGGCCGATCGAGGGCATGCCGAGCATGACACCGGAGCCGGAGCCCGCCGGGGCACCCTGGCGGGCCTCCCAGGCATCGCCCGCGCGGGTACGGCGGAGCCTCAGGGCGGGGCCGTCGGCCACCAGATGGTGCGGCGCCGCGTAGGTGACCTCGGCGCTCACCACGTCGCCGGGGCGCGGAACCTCGGCCCCCGGGGTGAAGTGCACCAGGCGGTTGTCGGGGGCCCGCCCCGACATGCGATGGGTCGCCTCGTCCTTGCGGCCCTCGCCCTCGGCCACCAGCACGTCGAGGGTCCGGCCGACCTGCTTCTTGTTCTCCGCCCAGGAGATCTCGGTCTGCAGGGCGACGAGTCGCTCGTAGCGCTCCTGCACGACCTCCTTGGGGATCTGGTGGTCCATGGTGGCGGCAGGGGTGCCCGGCCTGATGGAGTACTGGAAGGTGAAGGCGTTGGCGAACCGCGACTCGCGCACCACGTCGAGGGTGCCCTGGAAGTCCTCCTCGGTCTCACCGGGGAAGCCCACGATGATGTCCGTGGAGATGGCCGCGTCGGGCATGGCTGCGCGGACCCGCTCGATGATGCCGAGGTAGCGCTCGGCCCGGTAGGAGCGGCGCATCGCCTTGAGGACCCGGTCGGAGCCCGACTGCAGCGGCATGTGGAGCTGGTGCATCACATTAGGCGTCTCGGCCATGGCCGCGATGACGTCGTCGGTGAACGCCGCCGGGTGCGGGCTGGTGAAGCGGACCCGCTCCAGCCCCTCGATCTCGCCGCAGGCCCGCAGCAGCTTGCCGAAGGCCAGCCTGTCTCCGAACTCCACACCGTAGGTGTTGACGTTCTGGCCGAGGAGGGTGATCTCCAGCACGCCCTGGTCGACCAGGGTGCGGACCTCGTTGAGGATGTCGCCGGGGCGGCGGTCCTTCTCCTTGCCGCGCAGGGCGGGCACGATACAGAACGTGCAGGTGTTGTTGCAGCCCACGGAGACCGACACCCAGGCGGCGTAGGCGGACTCGCGCTTGGTCGGCAACGTGCTCGGGAAGGTCTCCAGGGATTCCTTGATCTCGACCTGGGCCTCCTGCTGGACGCGCGCGCGCTCGAGCAGCACCGGCAGCGAGCCGATGTTGTGGGTGCCGAACACCACATCCACCCAGGGCGCCCTGCGGACGATCTCTCCCTGGTCCTTCTGCGCCAGGCAGCCGCCCACGGCGATCTGCATGCCGGGATTGCCGATCTTCGAGGGGCGCAGGTGCCCGAGGTTGCCGTAGAGCTTGTTGTCGGCGTTCTCCCGTACGGCACAGGTGTTGAACACGACCACGTCGGCCGTCTCCCCCTGGGCTGCCGGAACGTATCCGGCGTCTTCCAGCAGACCCGACAGACGCTCGGAGTCGTGCACGTTCATCTGGCACCCATAGGTACGGACCTCGTACGTGCGGGCGCTCTCCACGGTGGCAGTCATCTCACGACAAGGGTAGGCGCTCCGCCGAACCTTCGGGTACGGCTCACCATCGGCCGGACTCAGGGTAACGGGCGCGTCACCGTCCGCCGATTACCGGGAGGTGAGTAGGCCGTGATCTGATCGGTACCGCAGGGTTAGCACGGGGTGCCCTTTACAGAATTACGTTATCCACCATGACGGAGAACGGGGACAAGACTCCTTTGGTGGTGCTCGAAGGCGTCAACAAGCACTTCGGCAGCCTGCACGTCCTGCGGGACATCAACCTGACGATCTCTCGTGGTGAGGTCCTCGTCGTCATCGGCCCCTCAGGGGGCGGCAAGTCGACCCTCTGCCGGACGATCAACCGGCTGGAGACGATCGACCAGGGGACGATCACCTTCGACGGGCAGCCGCTCGCCGCCGAGGGCAAGGCGCTGGCCAAGCTCAGGTCCGAGGTCGGGATGGTGTTCCAGTCCTTCAACCTGTTCGCGCACAAGACGATCCTGGAGAACGTCACGCTCGGGCCGATCAAGGTCCGCGGCATCGCCAGGGCCGACGCCGAGCGTCGGGGCATGGAGCTGCTGGAGCGGGTGGGCATCGGCGCGCAGGCGTCGAAATATCCCGCGCAGCTCTCCGGAGGCCAGCAGCAGCGCGTGGCCATCGCCCGCGCCCTGGCCATGGACCCGAAGATGATCCTGTTCGACGAGCCGACCTCTGCGCTGGACCCCGAGATGGTCCAGGAGGTGCTCGACGTCATGATCAGCCTTGCCCAGGAGGGCATGACGATGATGGTCGTCACCCACGAGATGGGCTTCGCCCGCCGCGCGGCCGACCGCGTGGTCTTCATGGCCGAGGGCCAGATCGTGGAGGAGAACACCCCCGAGGAGTTCTTCACGAACGCCCGTACCGACCGGGCCAAGGACTTCCTTTCCAAGATCCTCACTCACTGACGGCTCTGTTCAACCCCTGAGGAAAGACGAGGTAGCAAGAATGCGTGTACGTCGTATTGGAGCCGTGGTGATCGCAGCCGCCGCGGCGATGGCCGGCCTGACCGCGTGTGGTGACGGCGGCAGCGGAAGCGACAAGTTCGTCGTGGGCATCAAGGTCGACCAGCCCGGCCTCGGGCAGAAGCAGCCCGACGGCTCCTTCAAGGGTTTCGACGTCGACGTGGCCAGGTATGTCGCCAAGGAGCTCGGCTACGCCGACGACAAGATTGAGTTCAAGGAGGCCATCTCGGCCAACCGTGAGTCCTTCATCCAGCAGGGCCAGGTCAACGCGGTGATCGCGACCTACTCGATCACTGACGACCGTAAGAAGAAGGTCGCTTTCGCCGGCCCGTACCTGGTCACCGGCCAGGACATCCTGACCCGGGCGGACGACACCACGATCAACAGCGTCGAGGACCTCAAGACCAAGAAGGTCTGCGGCGCTCAGGGCTCGTCCTCTCCCGCGCGCCTGGTCGAGAAGTTCGGCGACGAGTGGAAGAGCCAGTTCCTCACCGAGCAGCAGGGCTACGGCGCCTGCCTGCCGCTGCTGGAGAACAAGCAGGTTGACGCGATCTCCACGGACGCGACGATCCTGGCCGGCTTCGCCGCCCAGTCCCCCGGCAAGTTCCGCCTCGTCGGCCAGCCCTTCTCCGAGGAGAAGTACGGCATCGGCCTGAAGCTGGAGGACAAGGAGACCCGCGAGAAGGTCAACGCGGCGGTGGAGAAGATGTTCCAGGACGGCAGCTGGAAGAAGGCCGTCGACGCCAACTTCGGGGAGTTCGGGAAGTTCTTCACCAACCCGCCGGCTGTCGAGCGCTACTGACCGGTCACATCTCGGCCGGGGCGCGCGGACGCCCCGGCCGGTGACCACTGGAGGGACGAGTGCAGGCACTCTTCGATGAATTCCCGGTCATTCTGGGCGCTTTCTGGCTGACGATCCGGCTCACTCTCGCCAGCGGGCTGGTGGCGCTCGTGCTCGGGACGATCCTCGCGGGGATGCGGGTCAGCCCGTTACCTGTGCTGCGCGGAATCGGCACGACGTACGTGAACGTCCTGCGGAACACCCCGCTGACCCTGGTGATCGTGTTCTGCGGGCTGGGCCTCGGACTGGTCCTGGACGTCTCGTTCTCCACGAGTTTGTCCACCAACTACATGTGGCTCTCCATCATCGGCCTGTCCGCCTACACCGCGGCGTTCGTCTGCGAGGCGATCCGGGCCGGGATCAACACGGTGCCGGTCGGCCAGGCCGAGGCGGCCCGGGCCATCGGGCTCACCTTCGGCCAGAACCTGAGGCTGATCGTGCTGCCCCAGGCGTTCCGCGCGGTGATCGCCCCGCTGGGCAGCATCCTGATCGCGCTGACCAAGAACACCACGATCGCCGCCGCCATCGGGGTCGGAGAGGCGTCCCTGACGATGAAGACGCTCTTCGAGGCGCACGGCGACGCGGTCGTGCAGATCTTCGCCGGGTTCGCGCTGGGCTTCCTGATCCTGACCCTGCCGACCGGGCTGCTGTTCGGCTGGCTGGCCAAGCGTCTGGCGGTGGTCCGATGACCGCGGTGACCACCGAGCGCACCCGGCGCCCGGCGCGCGGGCGCGCCGGGAGCTCCGAGCGCGTCAGCGTCCTGTACGACATTCCCGGTCCCAGGGCCAGGATCCGCAACACCGTGCTCACCGTGCTGGTCATCGCCGCCACGCTGTTCGCGGTGTACGTGATGGTGACCAAGCTCGACGAGAAGAACCAGCTCAGCGCCGAGATGTGGACACCGTTCCTGCGCGGCGACGTGTGGCTCAACCTGATCCTGCCCGGCCTGCTGAACACGCTCAGCGCGGCCGCGGTCGCCGCCGTGATCGCGGTGCCGTTCGGCTTCGTCTTCGGCATCGGCCGGCTCTCGGAACGGGCCTGGATCCGCCTCGCGGCGGGTGCGGTGGTCGAGTTCTTCAGGGCGATCCCGCTGCTGATCATGATCTTCGCGGTGATGTTCGGCGGGAGCGCGGTCTTCGGGCTCACCGTGACGCCGTTCACCGCGGTGGTCGTCGGCCTGGTCCTGTACAACGGCTCGGTGCTGGCGGAGATCGTGCGGGCGGGCATCCTGTCGATCCCCCGGGGACAGCGGGAGGCCGCGCTGGCGGTCGGCCTGCGTCCCGGTCAGGTGATGCGGATGATCCTGCTGCCGCAGGCTGTCACCGTGATGATGCCGGCCATCGTCGCGCAGCTGGTGGTGCTGCTGAAGGACACCGCCCTGGGCTTCATCGTGTCGTTCGAGGACCTGCTGAACGCGGGGGCGCGCGTGCTGCCCTCCAACTTCAACAACATCATTCCCGCGGTGATCGTCATCGCGATCATCTACATCATCATCAACGTGATGGTGGGCACCGTCGCCACCTGGCTGGAGATGCGGAGCCGTCGCAGCAGGAAGACGGCAGCACAGCCGATCGCCCGGCCCGACTCACCGACCGCGGTCGAGGGCGGCCCGGGAAATCCGGCGCCGTAGGAACCACAGCGGTCGAGGGCGGTCACCGGGTCCGGTGTCCGCCCTCCTCCCATGTCGGGCCGGGTGCTCCGCGGCAGGTGAGGATTCCACCGGCGGTGAAATCCTCACCTGTGAAAGAGGTCGGATCAACTACCTCTACCCCCTCATTCCCCCCCGATCCTGCGGCTCGTGCCGACCGCCGGCGGCATATCTCTGGTGACGCGAGCGTGATACCGGCGACACGGAGCGGGTTATCGGGCAGGATTGCGCCATGTCCCCCGAGCAGGCCATCCTGCCGTACGCCACCTGGCCCTCGCCGATCTCCACTTCCGACGTCGCCCGCTCCGGGCTGCGCCTCGGGTTCCCGACAGTGCTCGGCGAGGAGGTCTGGTGGACCGAGGACCGTCCCGCCGAGGGCGGGCGGACCACCATCGTGCACCAGAGCGCGGACGGCACCCGGCGTGAGTTGCTGAGCGCGCCGTGGAGCGCCAGGACCAGGGTCCACGAGTACGGCGGGCGGTCGTACGCGGTGGTGCCCGGCGAGGGCCTGGTGTTCACGAACTTCACAGACCAGCGGCTCTACCTGCTGCCCACCGATGGCGAGCCCCGGCCGCTCACACCCGAGCCCGAGCAGCCCGCCGCCCTGCGCTACGCGGACCTCCTCGTCCACGACGGTCAGGTCTGGTGCGTCAGGGAGCGGCACGACGACGGCGAGGTGAGCCGGTCGATCGTGTCGATCCCCCTCTCCGGCGAGGTCGAGCCCCGCGAGCGGATCAGCGGGCACGACTTCTACGCCTCCCCCACCGTCTCCCCCGACGGCGAGCACCTGGCCTTCATCTGCTGGAACCATCCCCAGATGCCGTGGAACGGTACCGAGCTGCGGGTCTGCCGGCTGGCCGACGGCACCTCCTGGAAGGTCAAGGGGGGCATCTCCGAGTCGGTGCTCGCCCCGCAGTGGCGTGACGAGCGGCACCTCTACGCGATCTCCGACTGGTCCGGCTGGTGGAACCTCTACCTGGTCGGGATATACGGCACCGCGACCCGGGCGCTCTACCCGGCGGAGGAGGAGTTCGCGGGCCCGCTGTGGCAGCTCGGCGCGACACCGTACGCGCTGATGGCCGACGGCAGCCTCGCGGTCCTGCACGGGCTGGGCGGTCTGCGGCTGGGCGTCTTCGACCCGGACAGCGGCCTGCTGAGCGACCTGGACGTGCCCTACGACGGCTGGGATCCGGCGCTGGCCACCGACGGGCACGCCCTGGTCGGTATCGGGTACGGCCCGGCGCTGTCCCGCTCGATCGTCCGGGTCGACACGGTGACCGGCGGCGCGCAGGAACTGCGCAGGGACATCAACGAGCTGCCCGACCCCGCCTACCTGCCACTCCCCAGAACCGTGGAGTTCGAGAGCCGGTTCGGGCGCGAGGTGCACGCGTTCCTCTACCCGCCGGCCAACCCCTCGGCGCGCGGCGAGGGCCCCCCGCCGTACGTCGTGTTCGTGCATGGCGGGCCGACCGGGCACAGCGTCGGAGCGCTCGACCTGGAGAAGGCGTTCTTCACCAGCAGGGGCATCGGGGTGATCGACGTCAACTACGGCGGTTCCACCGGCTACGGCCGCGCCTACCGCGAGCGGCTGCGCGGCCAGTGGGGCGTGGTCGACGTCGAGGACTCGATCGCCGCGGCCGAATGGCTGGCCGCGGAGGGACTGGCCGACCCGGCGCGGATCGCGATCCGAGGCGGCAGCGCGGGCGGCTGGACGGTCATGGCGGCCTGCTGCACGTCCGACGCGTTCGCCGGGGGCGTCTCCTACTACGGCATAAGCTCGCTCGCCACGTTCAGCGCGACCACCCACGACTTCGAGTCACGCTACATCGAATGGCTGATCGGCCAGGAAGATCCTGTTCTGTACGCCTCGCGCGAGCCCCTCGGCCAGGTGGCCGGGGTGAGCTGCCCGATGCTGCTCCTGCAGGGCCTCTCCGACCCCGTGGTCCCCCCTGAGCAGTCGCAGGCCTTCGTCGACGCCCTCGCCGAGCGTGGCATTCCCTGCACCTACCTCACGTTCGAGGGCGAGGCCCACGGCTTCCGCCGCGCCGAGACCCGCAGCGCGGCGCTGGCCACCGAGCTCGCCTTCTACCAGCAGATCTTCCACGTCTGAACGCTCACCTGCGGCCTCCCGCCCCCGGCGCGAGTCTCCGTCCGGCGGGCGACCTTTCGAGTGCCGGGCCGGTCAGCGGGCGAACTCGGTGGCCCGGGACTCACGGACGACCGTGATGCGGATCTGACCGGGGTAGGTGAGCTCCTCCTCGACCTGCTTGGCGACGTCGCGGGCGATCACCTGAGCCTGGATGTCGTCGACCGAGCCCGGCTTGACCATGACCCTGATCTCACGGCCCGCCTGCATGGCGAAGACCTTCTCGACCCCCTCGTAGGAGGCGGCGATCTCCTCCAGGCGCTCCAGTCGCTTGACGTAGGCCTCCAGCGACTCTCGGCGGGCGCCCGGACGGCCGCCGCTGATCGCGTCGGCGGCCTGGGTGAGGACGGCCTCGACGGTCTTGACCTCGACCTCGTTGTGGTGGGCCTCGATGGCGTGGACCACGTCCTCGTGCTCGCCGTACCGCCTGGCGATCTCGGCGCCGATGAGCGCGTGGCTGCCCTCGACCTCGTGGGTGAGGGCCTTGCCGATGTCGTGCAGGAGCGTGCAGCGCTTGAGCAGCGTCGTGTCGAGCCGCAGCTCGGCCGCCATGATGCCGGCGATGTGGGCGGACTCGATGAGGTGGCCGAGCACGTTCTGACCGTAGGAGGTGCGGTAGCGGAGCTGGCCGAGCAGCGTGACCAGCTCGGGGTGCATGTCGGTGATGGCGAGTTCCACCAGGGCGTCCTCCCCCGCCCGCACGCACAGCTCCTGGACCTCGGCCTTGCTGCGCTCGTGGGCCTCCTCGATGCGCTGCGGGTGGATGCGGCCGTCAAGGACGAGTTTCTCCAGGGTCAGCCGCGCGGTCTCGCGGCGGACCGGGTCGAAGCACGACAGCAACACGGCTTCCGGCGTGTCGTCGATGATCAGGTTGACTCCGGTGGTCGACTCGAAGGCACGGATGTTACGGCCCTCGCGGCCGATGATGCGCCCCTTCATCTCGTCACCCGGCAGGTGCAGGACGCTCACGACGGACTCGGCGGTCTGCTCGGTGGCCACCCGCTGGACCGCCAATGTAACGATCTTGGTGGCGCGCTTCTCGCCCTCCTTGCGTGCCTCGCTCTCGATCTCCCTGACGATCAGGGCCGCCTCGCGCTTGGCCTGGTTCTCGATCTCCCGGACCAGCTCGGCTCTGGCCTGGTCGCCGGTCAGCCCGGACACCCGCTCCAGGATGGCCTTGCGCTCCTCGGCCACCCGTTCGAGATCCTCGCGGCGATCGGCCAGCTCGGTCTCCGTCTCGGCGAGCTTGCGGGCCCGGTCGGCCTGGCGCCTGGCCTCATCGTCGAGGCGCTGCTCCCGCTCGGCCAGCCGGTTCTCCCTGCGTTCGAGGTCTGCCCGGAGTTCCTTGAGCTCGTATTTCAGCACCTTGCCCTCGGCCTCGACCTCCTTGCGCATCTCGGCCGCCGCCTCGACCGCCGACTCCGATTTGCGCAGGAGCTCTCCGGCGTCGTCTTGGGCCTTCGCCCGGATACCGGCGGCCTCACGCCTGGCCTCCTCCAGCTGGGCCGAGACCTCGGCCTCCTGCTCCGAGGTGAGGCCCCTCGGCCCGGCTCCTCCGATGCGACGCAGCAACACGACCAGCACGGCTGTCATCACGACAAGAGCCACAACCGCCACTGCCAATATGACGACCACGACCGGATCCATGCGCGCCTCACCTTCCTCGCGTCGCAAATATCAAGCACACGAGGGGTCACACGCACGGCACGGAAAGCTCAACAGACGGCGCTGTCGGGACAGAAGTGAGCCCAGAGAGATCACTCACCGGCTCTTCCCGCCGGCCCGCTCTCTCGCCCTCATCCGCCAAGCCTGTTTGTCCGTATTACACCGCTATGACAATCCGCACTGCGCGGAGTAACTCCTCACTGCCGTTGAGATTAAGCGTCAGAGAGGTAACGAGCAAGCAAAGACCTAGCGTCAGGCTGCTTTGAGCTAGTCGAGGGGATAGCCCGAATCTTCCGTGAATGGCGCTGTTTCTGCCTCATCATCCTCCAGCACTTCGCGGATAACGCGAAACGCCAGGCCAGGACCGTATCCCTTCCGAGCGAGCATGCCGGCCAGCCTGCGGGTCCTGACCGCGGGGTCCAGGCCGCGGGTCGAGGAGAGCTTGCGCCGCACGAGGCCACGGGCGGTCTCCGCCTCCTGCTCGGGGTCGAGCTGCTCCATCGCGTCCTTCACGGTCTCCTCGTCCACCCCCCGGTGCCGGAGCTCGGAGGCAAGGGCCTTTCTGGCAAGCCCCCGCCCGGCATGGCGAGAGCTCACCCATGCCGCGGCGAACGCCTCATCGTCGATGAGCCCGACCTCGGAGAAGCGCTCCAGCACGGCGTCCGCCGCCTCCTGGGGCACCTCACGCTTGCGCAGCGCCTCCGCGAGCTGAGCTCGGGTGCGCGGCGCCATCGTCAACAGCCGCAGGCAGATCGCCCGCGCCACCGCCTGCGGATCGGCCCCGGCTCCCTTCCTCGCGGGAGATTCCTCGACCGGTCCGTCAGGAAGGGGGCCATCAGGAAGAGCGCCCGGAGAACCGCCCCCGGACCGTCGCCCACCACGGCGGGAGCCACGTCCCTTCCGGCTTCGCGGCTCGCCGCCGGCAGGACCTGCGGCCTCCCCCTCGGAAGCGGGGAGACCATCGCCCCGCCCCCGCCCGCTTCTGCCCGGCGAGCCGATCCGGGGCTCGTCGGGCCAGGCACCCCAGTCTCTCGGCCCGGCCTCACCGGGCGGACCGAGGTCGGCTCCCATCATCATCGTTCAGCCCGAATCAGGCGTCACCCGGCTTGGGAGTGGCCGCCTTGGAACCGCGACCGGACGCGGCGGCCGCCGGAGCGGCAGGCGGCGGGGTGGCCGGGCTGTCGACGCGCGGGCCGACGCCGAGCTTCTCCTTGATCTTCTTCTCGATCTCGTTCGCCATGTCCGGGTGGTTCTTGAGGAAGTTTCGCGCGTTCTCCTTGCCCTGGCCGAGCTGGTCGCCCTCGTAGGTGTACCAGGCTCCGGACTTGCGGACGAAGCCGTGCTCCACCCCCATGTCGATCAGGCCGCCCTCTCGGGAGATGCCGACGCCGTAGAGGATGTCGAAGTCGGCCACCCGGAAGGGCGGGGCCATCTTGTTCTTGACGACCTTCACCCGGGTGCGGTTGCCGACCGCCTCGGTGCCGTCCTTCAGCGTCTCGATACGGCGGATGTCGAGACGGACCGAGGCGTAGAACTTCAGCGCCTTTCCACCGGTCGTGGTCTCGGGCGAGCCGAACATGACGCCGATCTTCTCGCGGAGCTGGTTGATGAAGATCGCGGTGGTGCCGGTGTTGTTGAGCGCGCCCGCGACCTTGCGCAGCGCCTGGGACATCAGGCGTGCCTGGAGGCCGACGTGGCTGTCGCCCATCTCACCCTCGATCTCGGCCTTGGGCACCAGGGCCGCGACCGAGTCGATGACCAGCAGGTCGACGGCGCCGGACCGGATCAGCATGTCGGCGATCTCCAGCGCCTGCTCACCGGTGTCCGGCTGGGAGACGAGCAGCGCGTCGGTGTCGACGCCCAGCTTCTGGGCGTACTCGGGGTCGAGCGCGTGCTCGGCGTCGATGAACGCGGCGATGCCGCCGCCACGCTGGGCGTTGGCCACCGCGTGCAGGGCGATCGTGGTCTTTCCCGAGGACTCGGGACCGTAGACCTCGATGATGCGGCCGCGCGGGAAGCCCCCGATGCCGAGCGCCACGTCGAGCGCGATGGAGCCGGTGGGGACCACCTCGATGGGCGCCCGGGTCTCGTCGCCCAGGCGCATGATGGAGCCCTTGCCGAACTGCCGCTCGATCTGAGCGAGCGCGGTCTCGAGCGCCTTCTCGCGGTCGTTAGCTGCCATGGGAGCCCCCCTGGAGGGTCGCGGGTTGGATCGGTTGCCAGAAAGCTACGGGGTGCCGCCGACAATTTCGGGAGGGCACGCCAGGAGTGACGGCCTGTTCAATATAGCCGAACGACTGTTCGATCGCGGCCCGTTGGCATCACGTGTTCCGGGAACCGTGATCCACCGCGGGACTCTCCCGCACAGGGCCCGCGCAGGGCCGGTCGCAGATCTGTGGCCGTGGCCGCGAGGAGCGCGGACCCATCCGGGAGGCGACATTTCCGAGAATTGTCCTGAGCCTGTTGTAACCAGGCTGACCTGGGGTGATCCTGAGGGGAAACGACCCGAGGTGCCCGACGTGCCCAACACGTTCACGCAGCAACGCCTAGCCCATCTCGACTCCCTGGCCGCCGAACTGCGACAACGAGGGCTGGTGAGCCGTACCCTCGGAGGCACCGCCCCGGTGCTGTGGGTATGGCATCCGGACAGCGGCCGGCAGACCATCGTCTTCGCCACCCCCGTCAGGGACGGCTGGCTGTTTCTGTGGTCGCCGGACGGCGAGGAGAGAGCCGACGACCCCGTGCACGCGGCCGGCTCGGTGGAGAGACTTCTCGCCCCGCCCGCGGAGCCCTCCTGACCGTCGTCCCCCGGCCCACTCCTCAGCGGAGCCTGGGAGAGACGTCGGTCACCCCGCACACGGCGTGCCAGACCTCCTTCGCCCCGACCCCCTCGGCCAGCGCCTGGATCACGGTCCGGCCGCCGAGGTCGGCGATGACGTAGTCATGGGCCCACGACTCGGCGTACTGGTCGCCGAAGTGCAGCTTCATCCGCTTCCAGAAATCCGACAGGCGCATGCCCCAAGTATGAGACCACACCGGCGTACCTCGGCCCGCGCCCGGCACGCCGCACGTCGGCGGCGTCCCGGTCGCCCGGTCCCGGTGAAAGGGAGACCCGGGGACGGGGACCGGCGGGGGCGGGGTCCGCGCGTCGGCGGGAGTACGGGCCACCACGGGGGCAAGGCGGACCGCCGGAGCACGCGGGAACCGTAACCGAGGGCGACCGGCTCGCGGCTGAGTGGCGACGCGGACCGTCAGAGCACGCGGGAGCCGTACATCTCGCCGAGGGGGTCGGCGAGCAGTTCCACGCGCGCCCCGTCCGGGTCGGTGAAGTAGATGGAGGTATCGCTCTCCACCTGGTGCGGCACGCCCGCCGCCACCAGCTTGCCTCGCAGGCGCTCCCAGGTGGAGGGGTCCACGGAGACGGCGACGTGGTGGAGCCCGCCGAGGACCTCCCGGTAGGGGCCGAGGTCCAGCCCCGGGAAGTCGAAGAAGGCGAGGAGGTTGCCGTTGCCGATGTCGAAGAAGAAGTGGTTCGACCCCCGGTAGTCGCGGTTCTCGAAGATCTCCGTGAGGGGGAACTCCAGCAGGTCCTGGTAGAACCTGATCGTCGTCTCGACGTCTGAGGAGATCAGCGCGAAGTGGTGCAGCCCTCTCGCGCTGCTCGGCGGACGGTTCTCCCTGAGGTGCTCCGCCTTGATCCGCTCGCGTTTCGCCTCGATGGCCTGGTAGTCGATGCTCACCGTTAGCTCACCACTCAATGCGTCCTGTGTTCGCCAAAGCATGCCTGTGGCGACAGGAGCCAACCTACTCCTGGGGCGTGGCCCGGTGATCTGGCGGTGGCACCGGTGGATCACGTATCCGCAGCCGATGATTCCGGCCCGCGGCAGGCGGTGACGGGTTCTGTCGGTGACGCCGTGCAGTATGGGCGGTGGCCCGGTTGGTCGGCCGAGCCGGGAGGCAGGGGGCGCGATGAGCGAGACGGCGGGCGCGGGCGGGGCGCTGGGGCACTTCACCCGGATGACCAGGGACTGGTTCACCGGGGCCTTCGCCGCGCCGACCGCGGCACAGGAGGGGGCGTGGGCGGCGATCGCCCGGGGTGACAACACCCTGGTGGTCGCCCCCACGGGCTCCGGCAAGACGCTGGCCGCCTTTCTGTGGTCGCTCGACCGGCTGGCGGCCGGGCACTCGGCCCCCGGGTCTCCCCCGCCCGGCGAGGACGCCGGGTTCCCCGGAAGCGCCGGAGCCGCCACCACGATCATGGACGCCCCGGCAGGCGCCGCCGTCCCGGACATGACGGGCGGCACGGGCGCCGGGGGGAGGCGGAGCCGTTCCCGGCGGGACGAGGAGCCGCCGAGGCTGTGCCGGGTCCTTTACGTGTCGCCGCTCAAGGCTCTGGCCGTCGACATCGAGCGCAACCTCCGGGCGCCGCTGGCCGGGCTGAGACAGACCGCGAGCAGGCTCGGCCTCCCGGTGCCGGAGATCTCGGTGGCGATCCGCTCGGGCGACACCTCAGCCGAGGAGCGGCGCCGGTTCGCGACCAGGCCGTCAGACATTCTGATCACCACCCCCGAGTCGCTGTTCCTGCTGCTCACCAGTCAGGCCCGCGAGGCACTGCGCGGCGTGGAGACGGTCATCGTCGACGAGGTGCACGCGGTGGCCGCCACCAAGCGCGGCGCGCACCTGGCACTCAGCCTGGAGCGGCTCGACGCCCTCCTGCCCCGGCCCGCGCAGCGCGTCGGCCTGTCGGCGACCGTACGGCCGGTGAGCGAGGTCGCCGCCTTCCTGGGCGGGTCCCGTCCGGCGACCGTGGTCCAGCCGCCCGCGGGTAAGGAGATCGAGGTCGAGGTGGTCGTCCCGATCGAGGACATGACAGAGCTCGACACGCCGCCCACCTCCCCCGCCTCCGACGACGACCGGTGGCTGACCGAGACCCCGGCCAAGCGGTCGATCTGGCCGCATGTGGAGGAGCGGCTGTTCGACCTGATCGGGGGGCACAGTTCCACGATCGTGTTCGCCAACTCACGGCGGCTGGCCGAACGGCTCTGCACCCGCCTCAACGAGCTGGCGTGGGAGCGGGCCGCCGAGGCGGAGCGGTCCGAGAAGGGCACGGAGGCGGATCCCGCGCACTGGGCCGAGAACTTCCCCGAGCTCCCCGCCTCCCTCTCCACCCCGGCGGCCATGATGGCGCAGGCCGGTTCGGCCAAGGGGGTCGTCCCGGAGATCGTGCGGGCCCACCACGGGTCGGTGTCGAAGGAGGAGCGTTCCCAGATCGAGGAGGCGCTCAAGTCCGGGCGACTGCCCGCCGTGGTCGCGACCTCCAGCCTGGAACTCGGCATCGACATGGGCGCGGTGGACCTGGTGGCCTGTGTGGGGGCACCGCCGAGCGTGGCGAGCGGCCTGCAGCGGATCGGCAGGGCCGGGCACCAGGTGGGAGCCGTCTCACGTGGTGTGATCTTTCCCAAGTACCGGGGTGACCTGGTCCAGACGGCCGTGGTGGCCGAACGGATGAGAAGTGGGGAGATCGAGGAGCTGCGCTATCCGCGCAACCCTCTCGACGTCCTCGCCCAGCAGATCGTGGCGATGACCGCGCTGGACGAGTGGACCGTCGACGAGCTGGAGGAGGTGGTACGGCGAGCCGCCCCCTACCGGACGCTGCCCAGAAGCGCGCTGGAGGCGACCCTTGACATGCTCGCCGGGCGCTACCCGAGCGAGGAGTTCGCCGAGCTGCGACCGCGCATCGTCTGGGATCGGGTGGCCGGCACCCTGCGGGGCCGTCCCGGAGCCCAGCGGCTGGCGGTCACAAGCGGCGGCACGATCCCCGACCGGGGGTTGTTCGGCGTGTTCCTGGTCGGGGAGAAGTCCTCCCGGGTGGGCGAGCTGGACGAGGAGATGGTCTACGAGTCGCGGGCCGGTGACGTGTTCGTGCTGGGCGCGACCTCCTGGCGGATCGAGGAGATCACGGCTGACCGGGTGCTGGTCACTCCCGCGCCCGGACAGCCGGGGAAGCTCCCGTTCTGGCACGGCGACACCGCGGGGCGCCCGGCGGAGCTGGGGAAGGCCATCGGCGCGTTCCTCCGCCAGATGTCCTCGGCGGGCGCGGACGCCGAGGCGGGAGACGGTGGTACGGAGAGCGCGCGGCCGAGGGACGCGGGGGCGGGAGCCCGAGGAACGCCGAGCTCGGTCGCGGGGAACGCACGGACGGGAAGCACGAGGACAGGGCATCCGGAAACACCGGGCTCAGGGACGGGAAACCCGGAGGCGGGAAGGGCGAAGGCAGAAGCGGGAAACGCGGAGGCCGGAAACGCGGCACGGGATGGGGCGCTGGAGAGGATCAGGGCGGCGGGGCTGGACGGGTTCGCCGCGGCCAACCTGCTCGCCTACCTGGCCGAGCAGCGGCAGGCGACCGGTTATGTGCCCGACGACCGGACGTTGCTGGTCGAGCGGTTCCACGACGAGCTGGGCGACTGGCGGGTGGTGGTGCACTCCCCGTACGGAGCACGGGTACACGCGCCGTGGGCGCTGGCGATCGGGCGGCGGCTGCGGGAGCGCTACGGCGTCGACGTGCAGGCCGTGCACTCCGACGACGGGATCGTGCTGCGCATCCCCGACACTCTCTCGGAACCTCCGTCCGACATCGCCGCCTTCGACCCGGACGAGATCGAGCGGATCGTCACCGAGGAGCTCGGCGGTTCGGCGCTGTTCGCGGCGCGGTTCCGCGAGTGCGCGGGGCGGTCCCTGCTGCTGCCGCGCCGCGTGCCGGGCAGGCGGTCGCCGCTCTGGCAGCAGCGGCAGCGCGCGTCGCACCTGCTGAACGTGGCCGGCCGCTACGCGTCGTTCCCCGTGGTGCTGGAGACGATGCGCGAGTGTCTTCAGGACGTGTTCGACGTTCCGGGGCTGGTCCGGCTGATGCGCGACATCGAGGCGCGGCGGGTCCGGCTGGTGGAGGTGGAGACCGGGAAGGCGTCGCCGTTCGCCGCGTCGCTGCTGTTCAACTACATCGGCGCGTTCATGTACGAGGGGGATGCTCCGCTGGCCGAGCGCCGTGCCCAGGCACTCGCGCTCGACACGAGCCTGCTGGCCGAGCTGCTGGGCCAGGCCGACCTGCGCGAGCTGCTCGACCCCGATGTGATCGCCGACACCGAGCGGGAGCTGGCCCGGCTGGACCGGCCGCTGCGCGACGCCGAGGACCTGGCCGACCTGCTCCGCTCCCACGGCCCCCTGATGGCCGAGGACGTGAGCGTGCGCGAGGGTGACCCGGCGTGGCTGGCCATGCTGGAGGGCTCCCGGCGGGCGATCAGGGTTCGGGTGGCCGGGCAGGAGCGGTGGGCGGCGGTCGAGGACGCCGCCCGGCTGCGCGACGCGCTCGGCGTGCCGCTGCCGATGGGAGTGCCGCACGCGTTCCTGGAACCGGTGGACGATCCGCTGGGCGACCTGCTCGCCAGGCACGCCCGCACGCGCGCCCCCTTCCCCGCGAGCACGGCCGCGGCCAGGTTCGGCCTCGGCACCGCGGTCGTCACCGACGCGTTGCGCCGCCTGGCGGCATCCGGGCGGGTGGTGAGCGGGGAGTTCAGGCCGGGTGGCCGAGGCGAGGAGTGGTGTGACGCCGGGGTGCTGCGGATGCTGCGCCGCAGGTCCCTGGCCAGGCTCCGCAAGGAGGTGGAACCGGTCTCCGCGGAGACTCTGGCCGTCTTCGCCCCCGCCTGGCACGGCATCACCGACTCCCCGCGGCGGGGCAGGCCGCCGATCGACGCGCTGGTGAGCGCGATCGAGCAGTTGCAGGGCTCGGCGCTGCCCGCTTCGGCGCTGGAGACGCTGATCCTGCCCTCGCGGGTGCCCGGATACGACCCGTCGCTGCTGGACGAGCTGACGGCCTCCGGCGAGGTGATCTGGGCGGGGCAGGGGTCTCTGCCGGGTGGCGACGGCTGGGTGTCGCTCTACTTCGCCGACACCGCGCCGCTGCTGATGCCCGATCCCGCCGACATCACGCTGACCCCGGTGCACGGGGCGGTGCTGGAGGCGCTGGGCGGTGGGGGCGCGCTCTTCTTCCGCGAGCTGGCGAGCCGGGCCGGCGTTCTTCTGCCCGGTTCGGTCCCGGACGACCGTGCCCTGTCGGCCGCCGTGTGGGACCTGGTGTGGTCGGGCCGGATCACCGGTGACACGCTGGCGCCGCTACGGGCCACGCTCGGGACGGGGCGCCCCGCGCATCGCCCGGCTCCGACCCGGCGCCGGCGGGCGGTGTTGCCGAGCCGGAGCGGCCCGCCCACGGTGGGCGGGCGCTGGTGGACGCTGCCCGCCCCCGCCGAGGACGCCACCCAGCGCGCCCACGCCCAGGCCGAGGTGCTGCTGGAACGGTACGGCGTGGTGACCAGGGGCGCGGTGACCGCCGAGCGGCTGCCGGGCGGGTTCGCCGCCGTCTACCAGGTGCTTCGTGCCTTCGAGGAGAGCGGCCGGTGCCGCAGGGGCTACTTCGTGGAGGGGCTGGGCGGCGCCCAGTTCGCCCTTCCCGGTGCCGTCGACCGGATGCGCGCCATGTCCGTCTCCCTTGCCGCGCCGCCGAGCGCGGCACCGGTACCCGACCCGTGGAGCTCCCGGAAGCCCGAGGGCACGGGGGAAAGCGGTCGGCGAGCGGTGGTGCTGGCGGCGACCGACCCGGCCAACCCGTACGGGGCGGCCCTGCCCTGGCCCGCCCATCCTGGCGAGGTGTCCCACAAGCCGGGCAGGAAGGCCGGATCCCTGGTCGTGCTCGTCGACGGGCACCTGATCCTCTATGTCGAGCGCGGCGGTAAGACCCTGCTCTCCTTCTCCGGAGACGACCGCCTCCGGCCCGCCGTCGACGCCCTCGCGCTCGCCGTACGCGACGGCGCCCTCGGCAAGCTGACCGTCGAGCGCGCGGACGGCACCGCCATCAACGACTCCCCCCTGGCCGCCGCCCTGGAGTCCGCGGGCTTCCACCCGACCCCAAGGGGGCTGCGCCTGCGAGCCTGAAGTGCCGCACGCCTTTCTCAAGCCGCACGCCTTTCAGCCGGTCGACGATGCTCAAGCCTGTCGCTAGTAATTCCTAAGAGGTTTCCAAGTGCCGTCGCGACACTGGTCATGCAAGTCAATCGAAGGGGGAACAAATGGCAACCAACGGCAAGTCGGAGCTCTCCGCTCTGTCCGCGCTCGGCCGCGAACTGGACGAGGACCAGCTCGCGCAGGTCAACGGTGGCTACTACTGGGCGTGCTACCACTGGGAGGACTTCGCTCCCGGCGGCCCGGCTTACTGATCCGACCAGGCGTCAGCCAGGCCATCGCGTTGAACGGACGCGGGTAGCCATATAACGCAGGGGGACGGGGCGCGGCCGGTGGCCGCGCCCCGTCGGCGTTCCCCACCTCGTTCTCCCCCGGAACCCTCCGGTGTACCGGTCCTCTTCCGGGGTTCCACCGGTCAGGACGAGGTCATCTCCGGATCGAGACCACCTCGGCGACCGGCTCGTCACGCTCCCGTTCCTGACGCCTCTGGATGCTCTGGAACCCGACCAGGTCGTCCGGGAGCGCGTCGGGCACGTCCACGTCGAACCTGGACAGCGTGCGGGTCCGCATCGCGACCAGCGCCGTGACCGCGATGGCGACCGCGAACAGCACGTACATCAGGCCGACGCCGCGGCCCTCGCCGGTACCGAGCACGAGGCCGACCGTGCCGGCGAGCGGCCCTCCTGAGGTGAGCAGCGGCTCGAACAGGGCGCTGCCGTACGGCGCGACCAGGCCGAACCCGATCGGCAGGGTGGACCAGGCGATGAGCGTGTTGAGCGCGATGACCCGGCCGTGGAACCGCTGCGGCACCTTGACCTGGATGATCGTGGCGTAGACGCCGTTGAGCATGGTCAGCCAGAACGACATCCCGAAGGCGCCCACCGCGATCAGGGGCAGGTTCTGCCGCAAACCGGTGACCAGGCAGAAGAGGCTCAGCACGAGGGTGGAGAGCATGACGCCGCGCAGCCGCCGCCGTCTCGGTCCTCCCCAGACGGTCATGGTCAGGCCGCCGAGGAAGACCCCGAGGCCGCCGGCGAAGGAGATCCGGCCGACGTCCTCCAGCGTGGCGAAGCCAAGGACCAGCGGCGAGATGAGCAGGAAGAGCGGGGACAGGAAGACGTTGAGCACCGCGAAGAAGAACAGCATGCCGCGGAAGCCCCGGTTACCCCAGGAGAACCTCCAGCCCTCGACCATCTCGGCGACCAGCGACTCCCTGCGCTTCCACGCCATGGTCCTCGGGAAGCGGACGAAGAGCAGCACCCCGATCGCGAAGACGTAGGAGACGACGTCCAGGACGAGGATGCCCTCCAGGCCGACCACCGCCATCAGGCCGACCGCGAGCAGCGGGACGACCAGTTGCGCGGTGCCGGTGACCATCTGGACCACCCCGTTGGCGTGGCCGAGGAAGCGCTTGGGGACCAGTTGCGGTACCGCCGAGTTGTACGCGAGGCGCTGGAAGGTCAGCGCCACGGAGAGCAGTACCAGGAGCGGGTAGATGTGCCAGACCTGAAGGTTGCCGGTCCACAGCAGGACGCCGAGTGCCAGCTGGGTGCCGAACGCGCCGACGTCTCCGGCGAGCATGACCCGGCGCCGATCGTAACGGTCGACGAGGGCACCGGCGAGGGGGGAGACCAGCATGCCCGGGACCAGCGCGAGGACCGAGAACAGGGCGAACCTGGCGAGCGAGCCGGTGGTGATGTAGATCCACAGCGGTACGGCGAACTCGGTCAGCGACGACCCGACGATCGAGACGAGTTGTCCCGCGGCCACGGTGGCGAACCGCCTCATGCTCGGCTGGGGGCCGGGACTCACCGAGGAGACCGCCGCTCCGGGGTGCCCGGTCGCCGGTGGCGCGCCGCCCGTGCCGGGACCGGCGAGAGCGGGCCCGGCCGGGGTCCGCCCGGCCCGGACGACGGCTCCGGTGGGTATGGCCTGCTCACCGGGGTCCTGACCGGTTCCGGCCTCCGCGTCCTTTACCGGCCCGGCCGGAGGCGTGACGGCTCGGGTGAAGGCGGCCCGGGTCGATGTGTCCTGAACGGAGACGCCCTGAGCAGAGGCGTCCTGGATGGAGACGCCGTCGAGCCACCAGGTGGACCTGTCGGTGCGGCCCAGCTTCGCCGTGTCGCCGGAGGCGATGGCCCGGTGGGTGCCGGTGACGATGGCCGCGAGCTCCTCCGCCCGATATTTCAGGAAAAAGTGCCCGGCCTCGTCGAGGACGACCACGGCCGTGGAGCCGGTCAGCAGGTGCCACTCGCGGTAGCGCTCCTGGTAGAACTCGGTGGCCGGATCGCGGTCGCCCGCCACGGAGATGATCGGCGCCCTGAGCGGTTCGACGCCGTCGGTGAAGAGGCGGGTGAAGTAGCGCTCCGCCTCCCTGGTGCCCTTGCGGCGGTTGTCGATCATCAGTTTGAGCTGGTCGCGCTCCAGGTCCTCCACGTCGAGACCGGCGGCCTGCAGGGCGTTGGCCCAGACCTGGTCGCTGCGGAGGCGGTCGGTCAGGTTCGACAGCCGGGCCAGCAGCGAGTTGGGGCGCGCGAAGGGGAAGATGCCGCCGAGGTAGATCGCCTCGACCTGGCGGCCCGCCGCCTCCAGGTGGCGGGCGATCTCCACGGTCAGCATGACGCCGAGCCCGCAGTGCCCGTACAGCGCGAGCGGCCCCCGGACGTCCCTGAGGATCTCCGCCACGCAGCCCCGCGCGACCTCCTCCACCGGCCGGGTCTCCTCGATCAGCCCCATCTCCTGGCCGGGGACGGCGACCGCGTGCAGTGCCCAGTTCGCCGGCAGCGCGTCGGCCAGCGGCTGGTAGATGGCCGCGCTGCCACCGCCGTACGGCACGCAGACCAGGGTCGAGGTGGCCGCGCGGGCCGGGGTGAGCCGGTGCAGGAGCATGCGCGGGCCGTCGTCGGCCGTCTCGACGAGCCGGGCGAGCTCGCGGACCGTCCGGTTCTTGAACAGGTCCAGGATGGTGACCTGGCGCCCGCCCTCCGGGATGGCCTTCCTGAGGCGGGCGACCACCTGCGCGGCGAGCAGCGAGTGTCCGCCCAGGTCGAAGAAGTCGTCCAGCACGCCGACCTGGACGAGTCCCAGCACCTTCGCCCATACCGCTGCGATCGCCTCTTCGAGCGGCGTTCCCGGCGGGACGAATCCGGCCTCCTGGTCGGGTCGTGCCTCGTCGGGTTCCGGCAGCCTTGCCCGGTCGACCTTGCCGTGCGACTTCAGCGGCAGCTCGTCCAACCAGACGAACCGACCGGGGATCATGTACTCGGGAAGCCGCTCGCCGAGCCTCGCCCGCAGCTCGCTGACGCTGCTCCGGTCGCCGGCGGTCTCCGCGACGACGTACCCGACCAGCCGGTCCGCGCGCAGTTCGACGACGGCGTGGGCGATCCCCGGCTGGCCGGCGAGTACCGACTCGATCTCCGGCAGCTCCACCCGATAGCCCCTGACCTTGACCTGCAGGTCGCGGCGGCCGAGGAAGCACAGGTCACCCGAGGGCAGCCAGCGGCCCAGATCACCCGTCCGGTACATCCGGGCACCGGATTCGCCGTACGGGTCGGGCAGGAACCTGTCGGCCGTCAGCCCGGGGCGGCCGAGGTATCCGCGGGCGAGCCGGTCACCGCCGAGGTAGATCTCGCCGGTCATGCCCGGCGGAACCGGCCGCAGGTGCTCGTCCAGCACGTAGACCCGGGCGCCGGGCAGTGGCCTGCCGATCGGCAGGTTCAGCGCCCGCGCCTCCTCACCGGTGACGGCGTGGGTGGAGATGCCGACCGTGGCCTCGGTGGGGCCGTAGTGGTTGACCACCGTGGTGTGCGCGGCCAGCTCGCGGGCCCAGCTCCACCCGGAGGCCTCACCGCCGAGGATGAGGAGCCTGCGTGGGAGCAGCTCGGCGGGGTCGTCCACCGCGGCGAGCAGCGAGGCGAGGTGGGAGGGGGTCATCTTCAGGTAGTCGGTGCGGCTCAGCTGCCCGGCGAGCTCCTCGGCCGGGGCCTGCGGGTCGGCCAGGTGCAGCTCACCGCCGGTCATGATCGACAGGTAGAGGATCGTCACCCCGAAGTCGAACGAGAGCGACTGCAGCAGCGTGTGCACCGAGGCGGGCTCGACCTCGAAGCGCTCCCTGACCCCGGTGAGGTAGTTGAGCACCTGCCGGTGCTGCACCCCGACGCCCTTCGGCCGCCCGGTGGTCCCCGAGGTGTAGATCACGTACGCCAGGTGGTCCGGTGAGACCCCGGGAGGCTCGAACCCGGTCTCGTCCAGCGCCTCGGAGTCCAGGCGGATCACCGGCGCCTCGGGGAGATCGGGGACCAGGTCGCACAGGTCGGAGGTGGTGAGGACGGCGACGACCCCGGCGTCGGCGAGCATGTACGCCAGGCGGTCGCGAGGCTGCTTGGGGTCGAGGGGCAGGTACGCGCCACCGGCCTTCAGCACGCCGATGACCGCCGCCGCGAGGTCCGTGGACTGTTCGAGAAGGACACCGACCCTGCTGTCCGGCCCCACGCCGTGGCGGTTCCTCAGCAGGGCGGCGATCCGAGTGGAACGCTCGTCGAACTCGGCGTAGGTCAGCGAGCCGCCGCGGACCCCGGACGTCACAGACGCCGTGCCCGAGGCCGGCGAGCCGGCGTGGACCACCGCCGTCGCGCCGGGGGTCAGCGCGGCCTGCGCGGTGAGGAGGTCGTGGAGCAGGTCATGGCCGGACGGCCGGAGCGCGGGTCCGGCCCCGAAGCCCAGGACCCGGTCCCGCTCGTCATCGCCGAGCAGCGAGAGCTCGCCCACCCGCGCACCGGGATCCGCCACGATCGAGCGCAGTAGCGTCTCGAACCGCGCCGCCAGCAACTCCATGGTCTCGGGGTCGAACAGCGCGGTGCTGTAGGAGAGGTGACCGACCAGCCCGTCCGGGCTCTCGAACAGGTAGAGGCCGAGGTCGAACCGGGTCGTCCTGGCCGGGAGGGTGAGGTAGGAGACGCGCCCGTCCTCCTGGCCCGCCTTGAAGTTCTGCAGCGCGAACGTGACCTGCGCGAGCGGCGAGCGGCTGACGTCGCGGACCACGTTCAGCTCGCTGACCAGCTGGTCGAACGGGAGCTCCTGGTGCGCGAAGGCGTCCAGCGCGCTCTCCCGGGTACGGGCCAGGAAGGTGGTGAACGGCGGGTCGTCCGCCAGGTCGGCGCGGAGGACCAGGGTGTTGACGAACATGCCGACGACACCGTCCAGCTCGGGCAGCCCGCGTCCGGCGACCGGGGAGCCGACGGCGAAGTCCGCCTGCCCCGAGTAGCGGGCCAGCAGCACCTGGAAGGCGGCCAGCAACGTCATGTACGGCGTGGCGCCGGACGCGGCACCCAGCTCGGCCAGCCGCCGGGTGAGGTCGGCGTCCACCCGGACGTCGAGCGCGGCTCCCGCGTGACGCTGCTCGGCGGGGCGCGGCCGGTCGGTGGGCAGTTCGAGGGCGGGCAGCCCGGCGAGCCGGTCGCGCCAGTGATCAAGCTCGCGGCGGTGGTCCCGGCCCCGCTGCCAGAGCGCGTAGTCGCCGTAGCCGACCGGCGCGGGCGGCGGGGTCTCGCCGTCGTGCAGGGCGAGCAGCTCGCGGATGAGCAGGTCGCTTGACCAGCCGTCGATGACCGTGTGGTGGGCGGCGAGCAGGAGCACGTGGTCGTCGGGCGCCACCCGGACCAGCACCGTGCGGAAGAGCGGGCCGCGCTCCAGGTCGAACGGGACGGCGAGATCGGCGTCGAGCAGCTCGATCGCGGCGGCCACGTCGGCCGCCTCGGTGACGCGCAGCTCGGCGGGTCCCGGCTCGTCGACGACGAGCTCGGGGGTGCCGTCCTCGGTGGTGAGGAACCGCATCCGCAGGGCCTCGTGGCGCGCGACGATCTCGTCCAGCGCCCGGCGCAGCGCGTCGGCGTCCAGCTCCCCGCGCAGGCGCACCGCGACGGGGACCGTGTAGGTGGTGGTGCCGGGGCGGTACTGCTCCAGGAACCACAGGCGCTCCTGCGCGTGGGACAGGGGCGGAACGGTTCCCTGAGCGCGGGCGACGACGGCCCGCGACTCCCCCCGGTTCCGGAGCCTTCTCGCGAGCAGTGCCTTCTTCGCGTCCGACAGCGTTGTCTCGCTCAAGCCCGCAGCTCCGTTCTGAGGGCCGCGAGGAAGAGCGCGGCGTCCCGGCCGTTGATCAGTCGATGGTCGTAGGCGAGGCCGATGTTGGCGACGGTTCGCACGGTCACCGTGCCGTCCTCGGCGAGTACCGGCTCGGACTGCGGCGAGGTGATCGCGAGGGCGCAGACGGTGCCGGGGAAGATGAGCGGGATCGCGAGGACGACGTCGGCGTCGGTGTGCAGGGTGACGGCGATGTTGGCGCCGGTGAGGTCCTTCTCGCGGAAGTCTCCCTCGGCCGCGGCGAGCCGGTAACGCATGAGCGCCTCGGCGATCTCCCTGAGCGACCCGGTGTCGCGGACGACCGGCACGTACAGGCCCTCGCCCAGGTCGAACGTGACGCCGACGCGCGGGGCGTCGGCCAGCCGTGCCTCGTCCCCGTCGATCGAGGCGAAGAAGAGCGGAAAGGCGGGGTGCAGCGCCGCCACGGCCTGTACGAACAGCTCCGCCAGGCCGACCGGCCTGCGGACCTGTCTGCTCAGCTCCCCGGTCCGTGCCAGCAGCGGGCCCACCTCGAACCTCACGACCGTGTACGCGGCGGGGATCGCGGCGTGCGAGACGGTGACGGCGCGCGCGACGGCGCGCTGCACCCGCGACAGGCGGTGGGTGCCCGCCTGTCGCCCGTCGGCTTTATCCGGATCCGTGCCGGGTTCCGGCGCGTCGGCCCGCACAGTGGCGGTCGTCTCCCCGGTACGGCGGGCGACCAGGGCCGCCACGTCGGCCCGGCGGATGACGGCCAGGCCCAGGGCCGCGACATCGGAGTCGGAGACCCCGAACTCCTCCATGGCGGCGCGGGCGGGATCGGTGACGACCGGCTGGAGAGCCGGTGCGTTCCCTCGTCCCGCCATGCCCTCGCCTGCCACCGGCTCGGGGCCGGAAAGAACAGCGCCGGAAAGGGCAGAGCCGGACGGAGCCGGGGCGGGACTTTCCAGGACGGGGGAGGCGGGCGGCGGGGTGGCCTCGGCGGTGACGCGGGCGAGGAGCGCGCCGGGAGCGATCCAGGTGTTGAGGGCGGCGGCGTGGTGCAGGTGGCCGGACTCCCCCGCCTCCAGTTCGTCGGCGGCCTTGGAGGTCTCCAGCACGGCGACCGCCTCCCCCGCGATGACGGGACCGCCGTCCTCGACGAGCCACTCGACGATCAGGTACTCGGTGTCGTTGTTGTTGAGCTTGGGGACGCGGATGTCAGCCACGCAGGGCCTCCCGTACGGCACGGTGAATCGTGGACTCCCCGACCAGGACCTCGTTCTCCAGGTGCGCGGCGGTGGGGATCACGGCGGCCCGCGAGTGGACGAGGCGGACGGGGCCGCGCAGGCGCTCCCAGACGCGGGCGTGCAGCAGGTGGGCCACCTCGCTGCCCCAGGTGCCCCCGGCGGTGCTCTCCTCCGCGACCACGACGACGTCCGCGAGGTGTGGCAGGAGCGCGTCGGCGTCCAGCGGATAGAGACGGGAGGGCACCAGCAGCCGGGTGGAGATCTCCTGTTCCACCAGCAGGGAGCGCATCGCGGCCAGCACCCGGTGGGCCATCCCGCCGGGGGCGATGACAACGCAGTCGGGGCGCTCTGTGGAGTCGCGGATGTCCACCACGGCCAGGTCTCCGTCGCGGCGGAGGAGGAACAGCGGGTCCACCCGGCCCATCGGCCGGGTGTAGAGGATCTTGTCCTCGAAGAACACGCACGGCTCGCCCCGTTCCAGCATCGCCGCGAGCACCGCGCGGTTGTCATGGAAGGGGGACATCTCGTACAGCGACAGCCCCGGCATGCCGACGAAGTGCTTCTGCAGGCTCTGGCTGTGCGTGGGGCCGTAGCCCCGGCCGCCGCCGGTCGGGCAGCGCACCACCATCCGCAGCGGCAGCCGCCCGCCGTACATCGACACCGACTTGGCGGCGAAGTTGCAGAGCTGGTCGAAGGCGAGCGACACGAAGTCGCCGAACATGATCTCGGCCACGGCCGTGTTGCCGGTCAGCGCCAGACCCGCCGCGACGCCGGTCAGCGCGCCCTCGCTGATCGGAGTGCCGATCACGCGTCCGGGGAAGCGGCTGGACAGGCCCTTGGTGACCTTGAAGGCGCCTCCGTACGGATCGAGGATGTCCTCGCCGAGGACGTAGGCGGTGGGGTCGTCGTCCAGCAGCCCGTGCAGTGCCGCGTTGAGGTTCTCCGCTACGCGCACGGTGCCTCCCAGCGGGAGAGCGGGCGCGCCGCGACCTCGTCGGCGACGGCCTGGACCTCGGCCCTGACCGCGCCGTCGATCCGGTGGAACTGCCCGGGATGGTCGTGGGCGTAGCGGCCGTACCAGTCGTTGTCCCTGGCGGCCCGTACCGCGTCGGCCGGGCGCACGTCGTCGCCCTTGCTGTGCGGCCCGAGGCGGTGGGTGACGAACTCGACCACCAGCGGCCCCGCCTCGCGCACCCGCGCCACCTCCTCCTCCAGCGCGAGGCGGATCTCGTTGACGTCCGTGGAGACGACCAGCAGGTGCGGGATGCCGAAGGCCGCCGCCCGACCGGCCACCGTGCCCGCCATCTGCGACGCGGTCGGGGTGGACTGGGCGATGCCGTTGTTCTCCACCACGACGAGCAGCGGGAGCCGCCAGAGCGCGGCGAGGTTCAGTGCCTCGTAGACCGCCCCCTCGCCCCAGGTGCCGTCGCCGATGTGGACGCAGGCCAGGGCCCCTGGCTCGGCGCGCTTGAGATGCAGCGCGACACCGGCCGCGACCGGCATGCTCTCGCCCTGCACCCCGGTGGACAGGTAGCGGTCGCGGTGGATGTGCTGGCTGCCGCCGACGCCTCCGCAGACCGCACCCTGCCTGCCCATGATCTCGGCGAGCAGGCCGTGCGGGTCGCGGAACCTGGCCAGGTAGTGGCCGTGGCCCCGGTGGTTGCTGAAGACGTGGTCGGCCGGGCCGAGCAGGGGGCGGAGCGCGACCGGGACGTACTCCTGGCCGAGGCAGGTGTGGGTGGTGCCGTTGAGCTCGCCCCTGCCGTACAGCTCCAGGAGCTTGAGCTCGAAGTGCCTGACCAGCAGCAGAAGCTCCAGGTCCTCGTCGGCGAGGCGGGAGAGACGGAGCCCGTCGAGGGTCTCAGTCATCGCCGAGGGAGCTCGCGATCCCGGCGATCCCGGCGATCGTCGGGTTGTCGAAGAAGTCGTCCAGGGAGACCTCGATGTCCAGGCGCTTGCGCATCCGGGCGATGATCTGGGTGATGGTCAGCGAATGACCGCCCAGGTCGAAGATGTCGTCGTCGTCCTCGATCGGCGAGATGCCCAGGACCTCCTCCCAGATCTCGCGCACCTGGTCGGTCAGCGTGGTGACGGAACCCATTCGTTCTCCAGAAGTTCGTGCAGTGGCAGGTCGGGGTCATCGGTGGCGCGTTCCAGCAGGAGACGCAGGTCCTCGGCCACCCGGGCGGCGTCGGGCACCGTCTCGGGGTCGTGGCGCAGGCTGATCTCCAGCCCGCCGGGGCCGTCCACGCACTGCAGGTGCAGCGCGCCGCGTACCCCGTGGTTGAAGACCGTCCACTCCACGGACGCGTCGAGGCCGGTGAAGACCGGGTCGGCGGCGCGGCGGGTGCGATAGCTGACGGAGACGGGCACCAGTGCGGCATGCGGCCGGATGCGGGGCAGTGCCCGGGAGAGCGGCACCTGGCGGAACCGGTAGACCTCGCGCAGCTCGGCGCGGAGCGCGGTGGCGAACTCGCGGAAGGTCTCCCGCCCGGACGGGGTGGAGGCGACCGGGAGCTCGTTGACGAACAGGCCGATGTGGCCGGTGGCCTGTTCGGGCCGGGTGGACAGGTCGACGGCGGTGGTCACCGAGGCGTTGCCGTAGCCGAGGAGCCGCGTGTGCAGCGCGGCCAGCAGCACCTCGAACCGGGTCAGGCCGGGAACCGAGGAGACCTGTGGGTCGAGGGTGAACCGGAGCACGCGTCCCTCGCCCGCCCGCCGGGACCTCAGCGCCCGGCCGAGCACGACGGTCTCGCCCGGATCTCGCCAGCGGGGCTTCCAGAACTCGCGCGCGGCGGGAAGCACGGCGGCCACCCGGTCGCGCTCGGCCCTGCCGTGGTCGATTCCGGGCAGCGGGGGCGGCGGCTCGCCGTTGTAGAAGGCGGCCAGGTCACGCACCAGGATGTCCTTGGACTGCCCGTCGAAGATCAGGTGATGGGCGACGAAGAGCAGCAGGTGCCGCCCGGGGCCGGTCTCGAACAGGGTGAAGCGGGCCAGCGGGCCCTTCTCCAGGTCGAAGGCGCGAAGGATCTCCTCCCGCACGCCCGGCCCGTGGTCCGGGGAGCCCGGGGCGGTCGGCTCCTTCGCCGGGGTGCCGGCCGAGAGATCAGCGAGGAAGGCCGCCGCCCGGCGCACCGGGACCTCGGCGCCGGGCACGAGCCGCAGTTCGTCGCCCACCTCCGCCACCACGCCGCCCAGCGCCGGGTGCCGGTCGACCACCGCGGCGCAGGCCGCCAGCAGCGCGCCGGTGTCCAGGTCGCCGCGGAGGTGAACGACCAACGGCATGTGGTAGGCGGTGCCACCACCGGCGGCCTGCTCGGTCACCCACATCCCCTGCTGGGTGAACGTGACCTCGGACCCGGACATCACACGCCCCCCATCGTCCGGCGCAGCGCCTTCTTGTCGACCTTGCCGCCGTCGTTGCGCGGCAGGGCGCCGACGGTGACGATGTGCGCGGGCAGCTCGTGCGGGGCCAACCGGCCCTTGAGGAAGATCCGCAGTTCCTCCGGCGCGAGGGGCGCCCTGGTGGCGAGGGCGACGGTGACGACGCTTCCGAGCACCGGGTGGGGAACCCCGAACGCGGCCGCCTCGATCACCGCCGGGTGCCGGTGGACGGCCTCCTCGACGTGGATCGTGGAGACCTTGAAGGCCCCGGACTTCACCACGTCGCTCTCCCGGTCGACGAGGTAGAGATAACCGTCGGCGTCGAGGTAGCCGAGGTCGCCCATCCGCACCCAGCCGTCGCGGAAGGTCTCGCTGCCGGGGTCGCCGTAGTAGGCGCGCGGTACCGCGGGGGATCGCATCCAGACCTCTCCGGTCTCCCCCCGCGCCAGCGGCTCGCCCGTCGCGGTGGCGATCCTGACCCGTCCCCCGGCGATGGCGCGGCCGACGCTTCCCGGCCGCTCCGGGTCGAACATCATGATCGTCTGAGCCGGGGCCGCCTCGGTCGAGGTGTAGTAGTTGGCGATCGTCGCGCTGGGGAAGGCCGTGGTCAGCGCCTGGGCGACGGCCGAGGGCAGCGGCGCGGCGGCCGAGCCGAGCAGCAGCACGCTGGACAGGTCGTGCCGCTCGGCCACTCCAGCGTTGATCAGCTCGATGGCCATCGCGGGGACCAGGAAGACCGTCCCCGCCCGGTAGGACTCGATCAGCGACGCGAAGCGGCCGGGGGTGAAGCGCGGCAGCGTCACGACGGCCGGCCGGGCGTCGAGCGCGTTGATCAGCATCGTCTGCCCGGCGTTGGTGCCGATCGGGAAGGCGTGGACGAGATGCCGGGAGTGCGCGAACGGGCGGCGTCTGGAACCGCAGCCATAGGTCAGGTTGGCATGGGTGGCCGAGACTCCCTTGGGGCGGCCCGTGGTGCCGGAGGTGTAGAGGATCTGGGCGAGATCTCCCGGCTCCGGCGCCGCGAGGTCGGCCTTCTCATAGGACGTTTCGGCGCTCAGGCGGTCGACGGTCGCGCTCCAGCCGACCTCGGGCACGGCGAGGTCGGCGGTGAGGCCGGCCGCGTGGACGATCCCGGTCGCACGGCAGTTGGCCAGCATGAGACGCAGGTCATCGGGGGCGAGGCGGTCGGAGAGCGGTACGGCCACCGCCCCGGCCGCCAGAACCCCGCAGAACGCCACGGCGTAGTCCGTCCAGTCGGCGGCTCCGAACACCAGGCCCACCCGGTCACCCGAGGTGACACCGCGCGCGAGCAGGCCGTTCGCGAGCGCGAGGGATCGCTCGTGCCACTGCTGGTAGGTGAGCCGGGCCGAGCCGTGCACGATCAGCGCGACCCCGTCGGGGTCGGCGAGTGCCCGGTCTCCGAGCAGTTGGGGGACGGTCAGGTTCACCGGGTGAACCTCCCACTAAAGATCGGATGTATATGCGATCAAGGCATGTGGCCATTGAGACCACTACAGGAAAGAATCTTTACTATTCAAAATCGAGCGCCAGTCTTACATGATCGCCACAGCCTTGCAAGACCTTTGGCGGAGGTTCACTGGGAGGACAAAACCCTCGCGAGAGTGGGCCTTGCGCCCTCGGAGTGAAGGTGTAACACTGACCACCCAGAACTAACTGAAAGGTTTCTTTCCAGAAAGTGACCTTTCCCGAGGCCCGCCCAACTGGGCAAATATGCACGGAGTGGGCCTTTTGCGTACCAATTTCCAGCGCGATTGCGCGAGTTACCGGACCCGCGGCCGAAAAAGGAGCCCTGCGTGTTCCAACCAGAGACCGTTCCAACCGGCCGGCCGGCGACGGAGTACCCCCTGTCACCCGGCCAGCAGCGGCTCTGGTTTCTGCACCGGCTCGACCCGGGCGACCCGACCTACAACACATCCTATGTTTACAGGTTGAAAGGTCGCCTTGACAGGACCGCCCTGGAGGCCGCGTTCACCGCCGCGGCCACCCGGCACGAGAGCCTGCGGACCAGGTTCCGCGAGGTGGACGGGAAGCCCCTGGCGATCGTCGACCTGCCCTCGCCGGTACCGGTCGAGCGGCTGGCGGCCCGGGACGCGCGGGAGGCCGCCGCCCTGGTCTCCGCGGTCACCAACACGGCCTTCGACCTGGCCGCCGCGCCGCCGTTCCGGGTCTCGCTGATCGAACTCGGCCCCGAGGAGCACGTGCTCTGCGTCGTCCTGCACCACATCAACGGCGACGGCTGGTCGCTGAACGTGCTCCGCTCCGAGGTCGCCGTCCACTACGGCAGCCGGGGCGGCGCGGCGCTGCCCGAGCTTCCCCTGCAGTACGGCGAGTACGCGCGCGACCTGCGCCCCGCGGACTCCGAGCTCCGCTGGTGGACCGAGCGGCTCGCCGGGGTGCCCGCCCTGGAGCTCCCGACCGATCGGCCGCGCCCCGCCCTGTGGACCGGCGAGGGCGCCGAGGTCGACTTCCGGATCGAGGCCGACATGGCCGCCTCGATCGGCGCCCTCGCCCGGCGTGCCCGATGCACGCCGTTCATGGTGCTGCTGGCGGCCTACCAGGTCCTGCTCCACCGGCACACCGGCCAGCACGACTTCTGCGTGGGCACCCCCTCGGCCGGTCGCGGCAGCACCGAGCTGGAGACCATGATCGGTTTCCTCTCGACCACGCTGGCCCTCCGCTGCGACCTGTCCGGCGACCCCACCTTCGACGACCTGCTCAGGCGCACCCGCAGGATGGTGCTGGACGGGCTCTCGCGGCAGGAGGTCCCCTTCGAGCGCCTGGTGGCGGACCTCGACATGGAACGTGATCTCAGCCGCACGCCGCTGTTCCAGACCATGTTCGCCTTCCACACCCACGGCGAGTGGGCCGAGCCCCTGCCCGGCCTCGACGCCACGCCCTTCCCCAGCGGCTGGTCCCGTGCCCGGCTCGACCTGTCCATGGACCTCTCCCCCGGCGACGACGGCCACCTGTACGGCACCGTCATCTACAGCACCGAGCTGTTCGACCGCGAGAGCGTGGAACGGCTGGTCGCCCGCTTCCAGGAACTGCTCGCGGCCGTGGTGGCCGACCCCGGCTCGCCGGTGAGCTCACTGCGGATGCTGCCGGACGCCGAGCTCGCCCTGCTGGAGGAGTGGAACGACACCGGGACCGAACCGCCCGAGATCACGCTGGTCGACCTGCTGCTCGAACAGGCCGCGGCGACCCCGGGCGCGATCGCGGTACGGGCCGCGCCCGCCGGCACCGCGCCGGCGGGCGGGTCCGGAGCCGAGGAACTCACGTACGCGGAACTGGCCGGGCGGGCGGCGGAGCTCGCCGGGCGGCTGGGCGCGGCGGGGATCGGGCGCGGCTCACTGGTCGCGGTCCGGATGGAACGCGGCGCCGACATGCTCGTCGCCCTGCTGGGCGTGGCGATGAGCGGCGCGGCCTACCTTCCCGTCGACCCCGACTACCCCGAGGCCCGCGTCGCGTACGTGATCGAGGACTCCGCGGCGGCGCTGGTCCTGACCGGCCTCGACGACCTTCCCCCGGCGACCGCGGCCCCCGCCGTGACCACGCGGCCACGCCCCGGCGACACCGCGTACGTGCTCTACACCTCCGGGTCCACCGGGCGGCCGAAGGGGGTGGTGGTGCCCCACCGGGCGCTGACCAACTTCCTGCTGGCGATGCGCGCGCTGCTGCGCTCCGCCCCCCGGGACGTGTGGCTGGCGCTGACCTCGCTGTCGTTCGACATCTCCGCCCTGGAGCTCTACCTGCCGCTGGTGACCGGTGGCCGGGTGGTCGTCGCCGACGTGGAGACGGCCCGGGACGGCGCGCGGCTCGCGCGCCTGATCAGGGCCGAGGGCGTGACCCACGTACAGGCCACCCCCTCGGGCTGGCGGGTCCTGCTCACCGGGGACCTGCCGCGCGTGGTGGGCCTGACCGGCGGTGAGCCGCTCGCGCCCCGGCTCGCCCGCGAGCTCCGCCCGCACCTCGACCGGCTCGTCAACGTCTACGGCCCGACCGAGACCACCATCTGGTCCACGGCCTGGGACGTCCCGGAGAATCCCGGCGAGATCGTCATCGGCCGCCCGATCGCCAACACCGTCGTCCACGTCACCGACCCCGCCGGCGGACCGTGCCCGATCGGGGTGGCCGGAGAGCTGCTCATCGGCGGCGTGGGGGTGGCCACCGGCTATCTGGGCCGCCCGGCCCTGACCGCGGAGCGCTTCGTTCCCGGCCCCGGCGGCTCGCGACACTACCGGACGGGAGATCGCGTCCGCCTCCGCAACGACGGCACCCTGGAGTTCCTCGGCCGTACCGACAACCAGGTCAAGCTACGGGGGCACCGCATCGAGCTCGGCGAGATCGAGGCGGTGCTCGACACCCACCCCGGCGTGCGGCAGGCGGTCGTCGCGGTGCGCGGGGACCGGCTGGTGGCCTTCGCGGTACCCGCCGCGCCACCGCCCGCGCGGCCAGGACCGGACGGCCGCGGCGCGCTCGACGGTCTCGGGGAGCACGCCGCGCGCGAGCTGCCCGGCTACATGGTGCCCAGCGTGTTCGTCGAGGTGGCGGCGTTGCCGCTGACCCCCAACGGGAAGGTCGACCGCAACGCGCTTCCCGAGGTGGGCGGGACGCCCGCGCGGGACGCGACCGCCCCCCGCACCCCCGCCGAGCGGATGGTCGCCCAGGTTTTCGCCGAGGTGCTCGGGACGGCGGAGATCGGGGCGCACGACGACTTCTTCACCCTGGGCGGGCACTCGCTGCTGGCCACCATGGTCACCTCACGGCTGGCGGCGCTGTCCGGAACGGAGGTTCCCGTCCGCGAGGTGTTCACCCGGCCGACGGTCGCCGGGCTGGCGGAACTGCTGCCCGACCCCGGCGTCCCGATCGCGGGGGCGGGGTCCGGCTTCGGCGTCCCGGCCCGCGAGAGCGACGGGCCGCGCCCGAGGCCCGAGGGAACCGCCCCGCCGCTCTCCTTCGGCCAGGAGCGGCTCTGGTTCCTCAACCGGCTCGACCGAGACGACGCGTCGTACAACATGTGCCTGGTCAGGCGGCTGCGCGGGCCACTGGACCGGGACGCCCTGGCCCGCGCCCTGGCGGGCACGGCCGCCCGCCACGAGAGCCTGCGCACCCGCTTCCCCGAGGTGGACGGCGCGCCGGTCGTGGTCATCGATCCACCGGGTCCCGTGGCCGTCGACGAGATGAGCGCCGCAGCCGAGGCCGAGGCACTGGAGCTGGTCTCGGCTCTGACCAACGCGCCCTTCGAGCTGGGTGCCGAACCGCCCCTGCGCGTCGCGCTGATCCGGATCGCCGAGGACGACCACGTCCTGTGCGTCGTGCTCCACCACATCCTCGGCGACGGCTGGTCGCTCAACCTCGTCTTCGACGAGGTGTCACGCCTGTACTCCGGCGACACCGCCCTGCCCCCGGTCCCGCTCCAGTTCGGCGACGTCGCCCGCTGGCAGCGTGAACGCGACCTCGGCGGCCTGCTCGGCTACTGGCGGGACAGGCTCGCCGGCCCCACCCCGCTGGACCTGCCGGTCGACCGGCCGCGCACCGCCGGGGCCGCCAGGCGCGGCGAGGTGGCCACCGTCCGGCTGGCGGAGACCGAGGCCGCCGCCCTGGCCCGGCTGGGCAGGGAGCACGGCGCCACCATGTTCATGGTCCTGCTCGCCGCCTACCAGGTTCTCCTGTCCCGGCACAGCGGCCGGAGCGACATCCTCGTCGGTACGGCCACCGCCGGCCGGGACCGGGTCGAGCTCGAACCGGTCGTCGGCTATCTCAGCGACACCCTGGTCATGCGCGGCGACCTGTCGGCCGACCCCACCTTCTCGGACCTGCTCCGCGAGACCAGGACCGGTGTCCTGGACGCCTTCTCCCACCGCGGCGTGCCGTTCGAGGAGCTGGTGCGGGCCCTGGGGGTCGAGCGCGACCTCACCCGCACGCCGCTGTTCCAGACCATGCTCATCCTGCACACGCAGGACTCCGGGCAGGCCCGAGACGCCTTCGCCGGGCTGACCGCCACGGCGTTCGAGCACGGCATGCGGCAGGCCAAGCTGGAGCTGATGCTGGAGGCGTGGCAGGACGAGCACGAGCTCATGCTCAGCTTCGTCTACGACGCCGAACTCTTCGACCGGGCCACGGTCGAGGCCATGGCCGCGCGGTTCCGCCTGCTGCTCACCGCGCTGCCCGGCGCGTCCGGCGACCGCGTCTCGGAGCTGCCGCTGCGCACCGGGGACGACGACGCCCTGCTCCTGCGCCTCTCCCGTGGCCTGGTACGGCCCACCGCCGCCCTGGTGCCCGACCTGTTCGCGGCGACCGTACGCGACACGCCGGGCGCGGTCGCGATCGGATGCGGGGACGCCACGCTCGGCTACGCCGGGCTGGACGCCCGTGCCGACGAGCTGGCCGCGCTGCTGCGGGGGCACGGCGTCGCCGGGGGCGACGTGGTCGGCGTCTGCCTGGACAGGTCGCCCGACGCCGTCGCGGCCCTGCTCGCGGTCTGGCGGGCGGGGGCGGCCTATCTGCCGCTCGACCCGGACCACCCCGCCGAGCGGCTCGCCTTCATGCTGGACGACAGCGCCACCCGCCTCGTCCTCACCTCGGCGGCCCTGCGCGACCGGCTGCCCTCCACCACCCCGGCCGTCCACGTGGACGACCGGCCTGCCGCTCCGGAGACCGGCCGGATCGCCGATCCGGCGGCGCCGGACGGCGGGGCCGCCTACGTGATCTACACCTCCGGGTCCACCGGAACACCGAAGGGCGTCGTGGTCTCGCACCGCAACCTGGCCGCCCGCGTCGCGTGGATGCGCGAGGCGTACGGGCTGGGGCCGGGCGACCGGATGGTCCAGTTCGCCTCGCTGAGCTTCGACACCCACGCCGAGGAGATCTACCCGGCGCTGGCCGCCGGGGCCCGGCTGGAGCTGCTGCCCGAGGGCGGCGTCACCCTGCCCGACCACCTCGACCAGGTCACCGTGCTCGACCTGCCCACGGCCTACTGGCACGCGCTGGTCGACGACATCGACGAGATCCCCTGGCCGCCGACCCTGCGTCTGGTGATCCTCGGCGGCGAGCAGGTGCACGAGGCGGCCGTGACCCGCTGGCGCGAGCGTTTCGGCGACCGGGTGCGGCTGGTCAACACCTACGGCCCGACCGAGGCGACGATCATCGCCACCGCCGCCGAGCTGGACGGCTCCCCGGGACGGCCGCCCATCGGCGTCCCGATCGCCGACACCTCGGTCCTGCTGCTGGACGGCACCGGCCGGGAGGTCCCGCCGGGAGCCCCCGGCGAGCTCTGCGTCGGCGGGGCCGGGGTGGCCACCGGCTACCTCGCCAGGCCGGGCCTCACCTCCGAGCGCTTCCCCGTCCTGCGTGGAGAACGGATCTACCGGACCGGCGACCTGGCGCGCTGGCGGTCCGACGGGCGGCTGGAGTTCCTCGGCCGCCTCGACGACCAGGTCAAGGTCCGCGGCTTCCGGATCGAGCCCGGCGAGATCGAGGCATGGCTGCTGACCCACCCCGGTGTCGGCCAGGCCGCGGTGGCGGTGCGCCGGGAGACCCTGGTCGGCTACGTCGTCGGCACGGCCACCGGCGAGGAACTGGCCGGATACCTGGCCGGGGCGCTGCCCGCCCACATGGTCCCCACGCTCTGGGTGAACCTCACGACCCTGCCGCTGACCGGGAACGGCAAGCTCGACCGGGCCGCGCTGCCCGCACCCGAGGCCGGCCCCCGGACGAGAACCGCCCCGCGTGGCGACGCCGAGGAGCTGGTGGCCGAGATCTTCGGCGAGGTGCTGGGGATCGAGGAGGTCGGTGCCTTCGACGACTTCTTCGCGCTGGGCGGCCACTCGCTGCTGGCCACCCGCGCCGTCGCCAGGCTCCGCGCCGCCATCGAGGTGGACGTGCCGATCCGCACCCTGTTCGCGCGGAGCTCCGTGGCCGACCTCGCGGCGGCGGTGGAGGAACTGCTCGTCGCCGAACTGGCCGAACTGTCCGACGAGGAGGCCGCGCGCCTCATGGAGACCGGGAGCTGAGTTGGACTACCACGTCGTGGTCAACCACGAGGAGCAGTACTCGATCTGGCCGGACGGCCGGGACCTGCCGGACGGCTGGCGGCACGAGGGCGCCCGCGGTACCAGGGAGGACTGTCTCGCCCACATCGACCGCGTCTGGACCGACCTGCGCCCGCTCAGCGCGAGGAGGTCCTGAAGATGTCCGACCGAGTGGTGCCGGGGAGCGTACGAGAGGAGATCGTCATGGTCAGGGAACGGCTGGCGGCGATGGTGGCCTCGGCCTCCGACGGCGCGGTCACGGCCGGGGAGGCGTTGACCGCCACGGTCCCGCTGTCCGCGCTGGGGGTCACCTCCCTGGCGCAGATGCGGCTGATCGACGCGGTGGAGACCGAGTTCGGGGTGGAGATCGACCTGTCGGGCGACGGGCTCGACCTGCTGGACGACCTGGACGCGCTGGAGCGCCACATCGACGAGGCACGGCGCTCGCGCTCCTGACCTCCGACTCCTACAACAGGGGGAGCACATGGACATCCGGTTCTCGGGGAACCGATCGGGGACGGCACCGCTGACCTGGGGGCAGCGCGCCATCTGGGACACGATCCAAAGGACGGCGCCGGACGACCACTACTTCAACTTCGGCCGGGTGCTCGCCGTGCCCCGGCGGGCCAGACCGCTCACCGTGGCGCGGGCCGCCGAGGTGCTGCGCGCGCTGGTGGAACGGCACGAGTCGCTGCGCACCAGGCTGGGCGAGCCCCCGTACGGAACCGCGCGACCGTACCTTCAAGACCCCGCGAAGGCTCACGGGTACGGAGGCGGCGGCACGGAGCCGTGGCAGGTGCTGGAGACCACCGGGGCCGTCCCGGTCACCGTCTCCGAGGGCGACCCCGAGCGGCTGCGGGACACGCTGGCACAGACCGCCTTCGACTACGGGAACGAGTGGCCGCTGCGGATCGGGCTCGTCGTCGAGCGCGGCGAGGTCACCCACATCGTGCTCGTCTTCTGCCATCTGGCCGCCGACGGCCTCGGGGCCGAGGTGGCGGTCACGGACCTGCGGCTGCTCCTGCTGCGCGGCTCCCTGCCGGGCCCGCCCCCGCCCTCACCGCTGGATCTGGCCCGCTGGCAGGGCTCCGAGCGGGGTCTGAAGGTCGCGAGGATCGCCGCCGAACACTGGGAGAGCGAGTACCGGCGCATTCCGCCGACCATGTTCGACCGGCGCGAGGACGTACCCGCGGATCCGCCGATCTGGCGGGCGCGACTCGTCTCGCGGGCGATGGACCTGGCGGTGCGACGGATCGCCGCCGTGCGCGGCACGAGCACCTCGACGGTCCTGCTGACCGCCGCGTCGGTACTGGCCGGGCAGGTGAACGACCACGACGTGTGCGCGATGCTGCCGATCGTGGGCAACCGCTTCCGCGGCGACACGGCCGGCGCCGTCACCACGCTCTCCCAGGAGGGCCTGTTCGTGCTGGACCTGCGCCGGGGCGACTTCACCGAACTGCTGCGCGCGGCCAAGCCCGCCGCGCTGCGCGCCTACCGATCCGCCTACCACGACCCCGCCGAGCGGGACGGGATCACCGAGCGGATCAGCCGGGAGCGGGGCACCCCGATCCACCCGTACTGCTGTTTCAACGACATGCGCTTCGCCGACCAGGTGGACGCCTCCCCCGACGAGCGGACCGTGCGGGACGCGCTGGCGGAGACGACCCTCTCTTGGCCGCTCAGCCAGGAGAGGCTCAACTGCCGGTTCTGCCTGCACGTGACCGGCGAGCCCGGCGGGCTGGGCGTCTCGCTCACCGCCGACACCCGCCACCTGTCCCGCCCCGCGATGGAACGCTATCTCCTCGATCTGGAGTCCCTGCTGGTCGAGGCCGCGTTCCGCGAGGTGCTGGAGCCCGTCGGTTGACTCCTCCGCCACTTCCTTCCCCGGACCAGAACCCGGGTGCTCCCCGCCGGAGGTGCCCGATGACGGTCCACGCCCACCCCGGCCGGCGCCCACCGCCCGGCCTCCTGCCCGGAACCGGAGCCCGATGACGGTCCACGCCTACGCCGAGTCGACGTCCTGCGTCCAGGGCGGCTCACTCCGCTTCCACCTCGCCCGCGCCTCCCGGGCCCCGCTGCGCGGCTCGGTGCTGATCGAGGACGTGGCCACGGACCTGGCGGTGCTCGAAGGGGAGTTCACCGGCCCGTCCTGGACGCTCGACGTCTCCGCCGGCTGGCCCAGCTCGCTCTACCGCGCGATCTTCACCGCCGACGAGGGGGTCTGCGAGGTCTACTTCGTCGTACGGGCCGCCAGGGCCGGCTCGCCGATCCTGCTGTCGATCCCGTTCCCGACCTGGCAGGCGTACAACCGGGCGGGCATCCCCGGCGAGTCCATCTACTGGACCGAGCAGGCCACCCGGGCCTCGCGCGTCTCCTTCGACCGGCCGGGCGGCGGGCCGCCGCCCGAGCGCTGGGAGGAGGGCATGATCCGCTGGCTGGGTCCCGCCGGATACGACGTCGACTACTGCTCCGCCCTGGACCTGCACTCCGGGCGCGAACTGCTGGCCGGCTACCGGCTGCTGATGGTCAGCGGGCACGACGAGTACTGGTCGGCGGGGATGCGCGACAGCGTCGAGGAGTTCGTCGGCCGGGGTGGAAACCTGGCCGTCTTCTCCGGCAACACCTGCTGGTGGCAGTTCCGGCTGGAGGACGACGGGCGCACCATGGTCTGCTACCGCGACGCGGTCGCCGATCCGATGGCCACGGTGAATCCCGCCCTCACCACCGTCGAGTGGTCCAGCGCGCCGGTGAACCGTCCGGAGAACAGCCTGACCGGGGTCAGCTTCCGGCACGGCGCGGGGACCTGGGGTCCGTACATGCGGCTCATGCACGAGGAGTCCTACACGGTCCGCTTCCCCGAACACTGGGTGTTCGAGGGCACCAAGCTGGGCGAGGGCGACACGTTCGGCAGGGGCGCCATCGGCTACGAGACCGATGCCTGCGACTTCACCGAGGTGGACGGCGTGCCGGTGGCCACCGGGCGCGACGGCACCCCGCCGTCCTTCGTCATCCTGGCCACCGCCGACCTGCGGCACTGGCACCGGTACGGTCAGGGCGGCATGGCCACCATGGGCGTCTTCGGCCTCGGCGCCGGGACCGTGTTCACCGCCTCCACCGTGAACTGGGGAAACACCCTGCACGACCCGGCGGTGGAGCGGATCACCCGCAACGTGCTCGACCGGCTCTCCCGCCGCGTCTCCGGCTGGGAGGTGATCGGCCCCGGCGGCTCGATCCGCGCGCTGACCGCGTGCGACTCGCGGCTGTACGGGGTGGGCACCGACGACGCGCTGTACCGCAGGGACGTCTGCGGCCAGAACCTGCGCTGGCGCCGCATCGACTCGGGCGGCGGCGTCGTGGCCATGGCCACCCCGCGCGAGGCGTCCGGCACCAGGCCCGTCGGCCTGTACGGGCTGACCGGCGACGGCCGTCTCGTCTACCGCGACCCGGGCACGCGGGCCCCCTGGGTCACGCTCGGCGACGCCCCGCCGGGCGGGGTGGGGCTGGCCCTGGTGGACGGCGACCTGTGGGCCGTCACCGCCGCCGGCGGGCTTTGGTACCTGCCCCCGGACACCGCGGAGTGGATCCCGGCCGACGAGAGCACGGGCGGACTCGCGGGCGGGCCGACGGGCGCGGTGGCCATGACCGCCATGAACGGCCGCCTCTACGCCGTCGACAGCGCCGATCGCGTCCGCACCCGGCTGCCACTGCCGGGACCCGGCGAGTGGGCCGACCTGTGTTCCGCCGCCGGGAGCACCACCCTCACCGCCCACGCCGGCCGCCTGATCGGCACCACTCCCGACGGCCCACTGCGCTGGCGGACCCCCACACCCTAGGTGTACTGGTCCCGCGGATCCCGCCGCGGCGAGGAACGGCCGGGTGGTACGTCGCGAGGCGAAGGACATGGCAACGACAGGACATCTGGGTGAGAGCGGGGTCTACGCGATGGCGCTACCTCGGTGATGTGTGAAAGTCCGGTGGGGAGGCGACCAGGATCGACTGCGCCGTCGCTATGACGAGGCGGGCGGCATCCCCCCTCTCCAGGCTCCCGGTGCGACTCTCCTCCGCGGCGCCTTTCAGGATGTAGTGCAGGACATTGACCAGCCAGGAGATCGGCAGGTCGATGCGGAACACGCCGTCGTCCTGGCCACGGCGAATGAGTTCTTCGACACGCTGCGCGGGGGCGGCGTGTAACTCACGAACGCGCCCGGCGGGAAGAGCTTTCTGAGCGGCGGTCAGCAACGCCATGGACTCGGCCACCAGGGACCAGCTGGAGCCGAGCAATCGGTCCAGGGCCTCTCGTGCGTCCCCGGTGAGATCGATGGACGACAACGCCTCCTCACCGGCGCGCAGGGCGTCGACCAGGGCGGCCTCGACGAGTTCCGCCCGGGTGCGGAAGTGGCCGTACAGCGTCATCCGGCCCACTCCCGCGGCCTTGGCGATGTCGTCGACGCTCGCGTCCGGATCGCTGCTCAGGCTCTTGCGTGCTGCGGAGACGATGCGGGCGATGCTGCGTTCGGCGTCCGCGCGCCGGCGCGGACCGGCAGAGACGGTAGGCATGCCACCACTCTAACTCGTACGGAGATATACGTGTTACTCTCACGGCTCGAAGTCGTACATTGGCATACGAGTTAGCCGGAGGCCCTCGATGACGCAGCATGAGATCCACGAACCATCTCCACAGGACAGGCCGGCCCATCCGTCGCGATGGCGCATCCTGGCCTTCCTCGGTGTGGCCCAGCTGATGTTGATCCTCGACGTCACCGTCGTGGCCATCGCGCTCCCCCACATCGAGACCGACCTGGGCCTGAGTCGCGAGGCGCTGACGTGGACGGTCAGCGCGTACACGTTGACGTTCGGCGGCCTGATGCTGCTGGGCGGGCGACTCGCCGACCTGATCGGGGCCAGGCGAGTGGTACTCGCCGGCCTGCTGATCTTCACGGCGGCGTCATTGGTGACCGGGTTCGCCGACTCCGCCGGCATGCTGCTGGGCGGCCGCATCGCGCAGGGACTCGGCGCGGCGCTGCTGTCCCCGTCGGCCCTGTCGCTGGTGGTGACCCTGTTCGACGGTGACGAGCGGAACAAGGCGCTCGGTGTCTGGTCCGCGCTCGGCGGTGGGGGCGCGGCCCTCGGCGTGCTGCTGGGAGGGCTGCTCACCGCCGGCCCGGGCTGGCCATGGGTCTTCTACGTCAACGTGCCCATCGGGCTGTTGATCCTCACCGCTCTTGCCCGGATGCTGCCGCACCAGGCCGTGGCCGCGCCTCGGCCCCGGCTAGATGTGCCCGGTGCACTGCTGGTCACCGCCTCGTCCGGCGCCTTGATCTATGCGATCACCCGCGCCGGAGACCACGGGTGGCTCACCGCCACGACCGGGTGGCTCCTGCCGGCGGCCGTGATGGGCTACCTGATGTTCGTGGCCAGGCAGAAGACCGCCAGGTCACCCCTGATGAATCTCACGCTGCTGGCCCGGCGCCCGGTGGCCACCGGCACGTTCCTCATCATGATGGCAACGGCGCTGATGATCGCGGTGTTCTTCCTCGGCACCTTCTACTTCCAGCACGCGCAGGGCTTCGGCGCTCTGCAGACCGGCCTGCTCTTCCTCCCGGTCGCGGTGGCGACGATGCTCGGCGCCAACCTCACCGGCCGGGCCATCGCCAGGGCGGGAGCGCGCCGGCTCGCCGTGACCGGGCTGCTCATCGCCGCGATCGGCATGACCGTGCCCGCCCTGTCGATGCACACCGCGACCGTGGTGGCGGGCACGGCGCTCGCAGCCGCCGGGGCCGGCGCACTCTTCGTCGTCGCGTCAGCGGCCGCTCTGGGCCAGGTGGCCCCGCACGAATCCGGCATCGCCTCCGGCATCGTCAGCACATTCCACGAGTTCGGCGCCTCCATCGGAGCCGCCGCCATCTCCAGCGTCGCAGCGGCCAGCCTGATCGGGGACACGCTTTCGGGGTTCACCAGCGGCTATATCCTCGCCGCGGTCACCGCGGTCGCCGCGGCCCTCGTGGCCGCCGTCCTGACACCCGGCCGAGCCGACACAGGCTGATGAGACACCGCCGAGGCCGGTTCATCCCCCAACGCACCGACCGCACACACTCGGCTGCCCGGCACGACATAGAGTGCCTTCTACTACGGCCGATAGTCATCCTGCTCGCCCAACGACCTCTCACCCTCAGGCGGGCCGGCAGCCGGCGAGGCCCCCGAGCAAGCTTCGAAAATCCGTGTTGAGCAGCGAACGTGCGACAGGGCGCATCGCGGGCGGATCCACAGCCCCGCCCGGACGCCAAGCATGATCGTCTCGCACCGATGCGGAAATACGGAGTAAAGGGTGAATAGCCTGTGCTGCTTCTGTAGCATTTCGCCCGACATCGGGACAAGGAAAGGCATCACACAGTGGCCGTTGCAGGCATGCCGGTGCGAGTCAGACGGATACCTGTGGCGGCGGGAGTCGTGATCGCCGTCCTGCTGTCACCTCTCGACGGAGCGGTCGCCGAGCCACAGCCCAGCCTCTCCCAGGCCAGGGCGAAACTCGCGAAGCTCAATGACCAGGCCGGCAAGATCGTCGACCGCTACAACCTGGCCAACGAGCGCTGGAAGAAGGCCAAGAAGCACTACGACAAGCTGAACAAGGCCTACGGTCAGCAGCGCGAATCAGTCGACGCCCTGCGCCGCAACCTCGTCACGCTGGCCGTCAGCACCTACCAGACCGGCGGGCTGAGCGGCGGGGCGGGGCTCATCTCCAGCGACGACCCACGCTCGCTCCTGAGCGGCATGGCCGCGGTCGACCAGATATCGGCCGGGCACGCGGAGTCGCTGCGTACCTTCGACACCGCCACCCGAGCCCTCAGACTGCAGCACGGCAAGGCCAAGGACGCGCTGACCGAAGCGGACAAGGCGCGAGACACGCTGGCCGCGGAAAGGACCAGGACCAAGCGCCTGATCGCCGAGCAGACGAAGCTGCTGCGCAGGCTCGGCGCCTTCCGGGTCGGCGACCCCAACAGTGCCGGCATCACCTACACCGGCTCGGCCTCCGGCAACGCGAGGACCGCTCTGCAGTTCGCCTACGCGCAGATCGGCAAGCCGTACCAGTGGGGCGGGGAGGGGCCGGGATCGTATGACTGTTCAGGCCTGACGCAAACCGCCTGGCGCAACGCCGGGGTCAGCATCCCCCGCACCACCTGGGAGCAGTGGAGCTGGGGGGCCAACAGACGGGTACCCCTGGATCTGAACCGGTTGCAGCCCGGTGACCTGCTTTTCAGCAAGGGGCTGGGCCACATGGGCATGTACGCGGGCAACGGCAAGATGGTGCACGCCCCGCGGACCGGCGACATCATCAAAGTGGTCGACCTCGACGACTACTGGTGGGGCCGGCTCCTCGGCGCGGTCCGTCCCTGACGCCGCTCCCGTCGACGCCGGACGCTCCGACCCGGCGGTCGAGGCCCGCTTCGCGGGCTCGGATGACGGCGTGGGCGCGGTCGGCGACCTGGAGCCTGGCGAAGACGTCGGACACGTCGTCGCGGACGGTCTTCGGTGACAGGGCCAGGCGCTCGGCGATCCGGCGGTTGGACAACCCCGCCGCGATGAGATCGAGGATCCGGCGTTCGTCTGCGGTGAGCTGCGAGAACGGTTCCTCGACGGCGGGGCGGATCGCGGCCGGACGGGCGAGTGGCCGTGGTCAGGTGGAGGTCGGGCCGTAGACGGCGCAGGGGGCGCCGGTGGTCATGGCCCAGTAGCGGTCGCCGTAGGACCAGTGCCACCACTCGGTGGGATAGTTGACCAGGCCGACCGCCTCCAGGGCCGCGCCGAGGATCTTGCGGTGGTGCCGGGCCTCGGCCGACAGGCCGGGGGCCTCGGTGTAGCAGGCGCCGCCGCTCTGCTCGGGGGTGGCGTTGAGCGGGGTGCCCATGTCGAGCTCGGTCCCGTCCTCGGCGGACAGGGTCAGATCGACCGCCGCTCCCGCGGTGTGCGGGGCGATCTCGACGGGCGAGACGTAGCGGCTCGCCGCACTCCGGAGCTCCGCGGGCGACATTTCCGGAAATGTCGCCCGCAGCTCCGCTGAGTAGTCATCGAAGATCTTTTTCTGGGTCGCCAGTGGCCGGTAGCCCTCCACGACCAGCAGCCGGTATCCCCCGGGAAGCTGCGCCTGCGCCTTCTCCAGCCGGTCCAGCAGCCCGAGCCGCAGGTGGGCGAAGGCCCCCTCGGCGTCGGCGAGCCGCCCGTCCGTCTCCAACCGCCCCCGCACGTCGACCAAGGGCTCACCGGACTCCTCGACGGGGATCGAGGCGACTCGGGCGTCGGAGATCAGCACGATGTCACGCATGACGACAATTCTTCACCAAACACCTGCCGGTTGGAGACCCAGTCCTCCAGAAGGGGTCATGGGCCGGTCTGCGGATCGTCAACTTCGGCCTTCCCGGTAGAGCCGCGCTCCGGAACCCCGCCGGCCTCCGCCGTCGTCCGGGGTCGTCGTCCGGTGTCGTCGTCCGGCAGGGAACCCGCGAGGATCGAGAACGGATCTGCCGCCGGCGTCCTCCAGGCGGAAGAACGTCAGACGGTAACGTCAGACGGTGTCGGAGAACACCTGCTCCCGAGCCTGCTGCAGCGCCGACACCAGCGCGCCGCGCAGCACGGGGTTGCCCCTGACCCGCGAGACCACGACCCTGGGCTGGCTTGGGCAGACCCGGGCCACGGCATCCTGCACCCTGGCGGCGAGCGCGTCCCCGCCCGCCCTGCCGACGTCGCCGCTGAGCACGATCAGCCCGGGGTCCAGGACCACGGCGACCGCGGCGACGCCGACCGCCAGCCGCCCGGCCAACTCGTCCAGAAAGGCCTCGGCACCCTCCGCGACGGCCGTACGGACCCGCTCCCCCACCGGAGTCGCGTCGGCGGCGGAACCGATGCCGTAGGCGCTCGCGAGCCCGGCCACGGCGTCGCCGCCGACCAGGCGCTGGAACGAGCCCGACTGGGGTTCGCTCACGTCGGTGGGGAGCGGCTCGCCCGGGACGGGAAGCCAGCCGATCTCACCCGCGCCGCCGGTGAAACCGCGGTGCAGCCGCCCGCCCAGCATGACGCCGAGCCCCTGGCCGACCCCGGCCCAGACGAGCACGAAGTCGTCGACGCCCAGCGCCGCGCCGTGCGCACGCTCGGCCAGCGCGGCCAGGTTCACGTCGTTCTCGATCGTCACCGGGACGCCGAGGTCGCGACGGAGCTCGGCGAGCACGCCGTTGTGCCAGGAGGGCAGGTCGAAGGAGAACCGCACGTCGCCGGTGCCGGGGTCGACGACGCCCCGGGTGCCGATCACGAAGGCGCGGAGCCGGTCCGCGCCGATGCCCGCGGCCCCGCACGCCTGACCGACCGCACCGCGCACCAGCCGTACCGGATCGTCGTGCCCGCTGGGGTCGGCCGAGACCTCGGCGACGAGTGTGCCGGTGATGTCGGCGATCCCGGCGCTGATCCGGTCGGGGAGCACGTCAAGCCCGACCACGTACGCGCAGGAGGGCACCACCCCGTAGAGCGCGGCGTTGGGGCCGCGCCCGCCGGCCTGCTCGCCGACCACCGCGACAAGGTCTCGCTCCTGGAGCCTGGCGAGCAGCTGACCCGCGGTCACCTTGGAGAGCCCGGTGTGTTCTCCCAGCTCAGCCCGGGTCAGCGGGCCGCTGGACAGCAGAAGCTCCAGCGCCGCGCGGTCGTTGAGCTGGCGCAGCAACCGGGGGGTCCCCGGGCGTGTGGACAAGGCCGTCCTTCCCGTCACGATCCGCTAACGATCGTTTCTTTTAAGAAAGTTTCTTGTTAGTTTATCCCTAGCCAGCCCGCAGGCAAGTGATCGGGACCGCGGGTTGTGACAGTTCCGACAGCTCCCAGTGAGTGCAGAGGGTCGCGGGGACCCCGGCCATAACAGATGAGCGCAAACTCCGGCGAAAGCCTGAAAGGGAGAACTCCAGTGAAGTTCGCGAGAATCGCCACCACGACGGCCACCACGGCCGCCCTCGCCCTGGGTCTCGCCGCGTGTGGCAGCAGCGAGCCCGCCACCCCGGCCGCCGGCTCCGACGCGTCGGCACCCGCCGCGTCCGGACCCAAGTTCGCAGGTCAGACCCTGACCGTCTGGCGCCTCGGCGCTCCGGACGAGAAGCAGAACAAGCTCATGGGCGACCTGAACGCCAAGTTCAAGGAGACCACCGGCGCCGAGGTCAAGCTCCAGTGGGTGCCGTGGCCCGACGCGCAGGCCAAGTGGACCGCCGCGCTCGCCGGCGGCGAGGGCCCCGACGTCACCGAGTTCGGCAACGACCAGGTCGCCGCCTGGGTGGCACAGGACGCGCTGACCGACATCACCGACATCGTCAAGGCCGCCCCCGACTTCCAGCAGATCCCGCAGAACCTGTGGGGCTACGAGACGGTGGACGGCAAGATCTACGCCGCCCCGTGGGGTGGCGGCACCCGCGCCGTCCTCTACCGCAAGGACTGGTTCGAGGACCTGAAGATCGAGGTGCCCAAGACCTGGGAGGAGCTCGTCGAGGCGGGCAAGAAGATCGTCGCCAAGAAGGGCAAGGACGTCGACGGCTTCGCCTTCAACGGCGGCTCCGACGCCAACATGTCGCTCTCCCCGTTCGTCTGGTCGGCCGGCGGCGACTTCGCCGCGTTCGAGGGCGGCAAGTGGGTCGGCAAGCTGACCGAGCCCGGGTTCAAGGAGGGCTTCCAGTACTACACCGACCTGGTGACCAAGCACGGCGTCTCGCGCAAGTCCGCGCTGACCCAGAACTCGGTGGACATCGCGACCCGCTTCGCCAACGGCAAGGTCGGCATGTACGTGACCGGCGGCTGGGACATCACCACGATCAAGGAGCAGAGCGGCGGCAAGGTCGACGACTCGAAGATGTCCTTCTTCTCGCTCCCGGCCAAGGACGGCAGCGGCCCGGCCCCGGCCTTCCAGGGCGGCAACGACATCGCCATCTGGAAGGACACCAAGAACCTCGAACTGTCCGCCGAGTACGTCAAGCTGGCCGCCGGCAAGGAGTTCGGCACCCGCTACGCCAAGGAGGGTGGCCTGCTGCCGCTCTACCCGGAGGCTCTGACCGAGTACGCGTCCGACCCGGTGCAGGCGCCGTTCGCCGAGACCTTCAAGGTCGCCAAGGGCTTCCCGAACGACACCAACTGGGCCGAGGCCAACGACACCAAGGCGGTCCTGCAGAGCGCGGCCCGCTCGGTCATCGAGGGTAAGAAGGACGTCGACACCGCGCTGGCCGACGCCAACAAGGAACTCGAAGAGATCCTGAACCAGTAGTCATGGCGAACACCTCAACCATCGCCCGGGACGGGGGCTCCCCCTCCGTCCCGGCGCGGGGGCACCGAGGCGCCACGCCCCCGCGCAGGTCCGGCGGGCTGCCCGTCCGGGTGGTCCCCTACGCGCTGCTCGTCCCCGGCCTGATCGTCATCGCGGGCCTGCTGCTCTACCCGCTCTTCCAGATGGTCGTCATGTCCTTCCAGAACGTGGGACTGCGGCAGATCCGGGGGGTACCGGCCGAGTCCGTGGGCCTGGAGAACTACCAGAAGCTCATCGAGTCCGAGCTGTTCTGGACCTCGCTGCGTAACACGGTGGTCTTCGCCGTCGTCACGGTGGCGCTCACCCTGCTGCTCGGCACGCTGGTCGGCCTGCTCCTGCACAAGCTGGGCAAGAAGATGTCGACCTTCCTGATCATCGGCATCATGGCCGCCTGGGCCACCCCGCAGATCGCCACCGCGATCATCTGGCGCTGGCTGTTCGACGCGGAGTCCGGGGTCATCAACTGGGCGCTCAACGCGCTGCCCGACTGGTTCTCCTCCCTGCTGTTCGGCCGCTCCGACTGGACCGGCGAGCCGTGGCTGAACGACGCGTTCACCATCTACCTGGTGCTGATCATCGCGGTGGTCTGGGCGTCGTTCCCGTTCATCGCGGTCTCGGTGCTGGCCGGGCTGAAGAGCATCTCCAAGGAGCTGTACGAGGCGGCCAGGGTGGACGGCGCCTCCGCGTGGCGGATCTTCTGGAAGATCACCTTCCCGCTGCTGAAGCCGGTCTTCGCGGTGCTCACCGTGCTCTCGGTGATCTGGGACTTCAAGGTCTTCACCCAGCTGTTCGTGCTGGCGGGCGGCACCTCCAACCGGGAGGCGTTCAACCTGTCGCTGTTCGCCTTCACCCAGGCCTTCAGCGCGCCGCCCAAGATGGGCATGGGCGCGGCCATCGCGGTGGTGCTGACGCTGATCCTGCTCTTCATCACCTTCTTCTACGTCCGCCAGATCGTGAAGACGGAGGACGTGCGATGACGACGTACGGCAGACGCGGGCCGCGGGGAAATCTCCGGCAGCGTAAGCGACTCGGCAACATCGGCCTGAACACCGCGGCCATCCTGGTGTTCCTGTTCGCGGTCTTCCCCGTCTACTGGATGGTGAGCACCGCCTTCAAGAGCAGGCAGCAGATCTTCACGACGGACTTCATCCCCTTCCCCACCGATCCCACGCTCGAACACGTGCGGCGGGTCTTCACCGAGGGCATCGCCGGCCACTCCATCTGGCACTATCTGCTCAACAGCTCCATCGTGGCCCTCGGCACCGTGCTCATCGGCGCGGTCTTCTCGCTGCTGGCGGCGACCGCGGTGGCCCGCTTCCGCTTCCGCGGGCGCACCTCGTTCCTGATCCTGCTGCTCATCGTGCAGATGGTCCCCGGCGAGGCACTGCTCATCCCGCTGTTCATGATGGTCAGGCGGGCCGGGCTGTACGACCAGCTCCTCGGCCTCGTCGTGGTGAACGTCGCGATGACGCTGCCGTTCGCCATCTGGATGCTGCGCACCTTCGTCGCGGCGGTTCCCAAGGAACTGGAGGAGGCGGCCTGGATCGACGGCGCGAGCCGGTTCGCCACCTTCTGGCGGGTGCTGTTCCCGCTGGTGGCCCCCGGCCTCGTCGCGACCAGCATCTTCTCGTTCATCACCGCGTGGAACGAGTTCGTGTTCGCGCTGACGCTGATCGGCGACCAGGGCAACTACACCATGCCCGTGGCGCTGCGCTACTTCGTCAGCCAGCGGGCGGTGGACTGGGGCGGCATCATGGCCGCCTCCACCCTGATGACCATCCCGGTCATCGTCTTCTTTCTCCTGGTGCAGCGGCGGATGGTCTCCGGGCTCGTCGCGGGCGCCGTCAAGGGCTGATCCCCCATCGGTGCTGGTACGGCTCGCACCCACAAGGCGCGAGCCGTACCAGCCCTGTTTGTTCCATGTCCGCTCCCCTACATCTCAGGTAAGGAACACCTACCGCCATGTCTGAGCTCATCGCGGATCGCGGCGATCAGGGGCTGCGTCGTCTCGCGGCCGGCACTCTGCTCGCCGCGTTCCAGGGCACCGAGGCACCCGAGTGGGTCCTGCGGGAGCTGGAGAACGGTCTCGGCGGCGTCACGCTCTTCGGCTTCAACGTCGCCGACGCCGCGCAGCTGTCCACCCTCACCTCCCGGCTGCGTGAGACAAGCGACCCGGTCATCTCACTGGACGAGGAGGGGGGCGACGTCACCAGGCTCGCCTACCACGTCGGCAGCCCGTATCCCGGCAACGCCGCCCTCGGCGCCGTGGACGACGTCGAGCTCACCCGGCGGGTCTACCGGTCCATCGGCGACGACCTGGCCCGGTGCGGCGTCAACCTGGACATGGCCCCGTCCGCGGACGTCAACACCGCCGAGGACAACCCGGTGATCGGCACCCGCTCGTTCGGGGCTCAGGCCGCGCTCGTCGCCCGGCACACCGTCGCCGCCGTACACGGCCTGCAGTCGGCGGGCGTGGCCGCCTGTGTCAAGCACTTCCCAGGCCACGGCGCGACCCAGCAGGACTCCCACCTGGAGGTCCCACTCGTCGACGCCTCCGCCGAACTGCTACGCGAGCGCGAGCTCGTGCCGTTCCGCGCCGCGATCGAGGCCGGAACCAGGTCCATCATGACCGCGCACGTGCGTGTCCCCGCCGTCACCGGCGGGCTCCCCGCGACGCTCTCCCCCGCCACCCTGACCGGCCTGCTCCGCGGCGAGCTGGGCTACGACGGTGTGATCGTCACCGACGCCCTCGACATGCGGGCCGTCACCGACACCTACGGCCTGGCAGGCGGCTCGGTGCTCTCCCTCGCCGCCGGAGCCGATCTGCTCTGCCTCGGCCCGATCCCCACCGAGGACGACGTCCACCGGATCCTGGACGAGATCGTCGCCGCCGTACTGGACGGGCGGCTGCCCGCGACCCGCCTGGAGGAGGCCGCCGAGCGGGTGTCCGCCCTGCGCGCCTGGTTCGGCACGCCCCGCACGGGTGAGGCCGAGCGGGACGTGATCGGCCTCACCGCCGCCCGCCGCGCGGTCAGCCTCACCGGCTCGGCGCCTCCCCCGGTCGACCCGCTGGTGGTGGAGGTGGACACCCCGCCGACCATCGCGGTCGGCGACGTGCCGTGGGGTTTCACGCCGCTGCTGCCGCGGGCGGAGGTGCTGCGGGTCAAGCCGGAGGCCGCCGACGTGCCGGGCATCCTGGAACGCGCCTCGGGCCGCTCCCTGATCGTCGTCGTCAAGGACGCCCATCGCTACGAGGCCAGCAAGTCGGTGATCTCCGCGCTACTGGCCGCCCGCCCCGACACCACGGTGGTCGAGATGGGCCTGCCCATCTGGCGCCCCGAGGGCGTGACCTACGTGGCCACCTACGGCGCCGCCCGCGCCAACGCGCAGGCCGCCGCCGAACTCCTCGGCGTCTGAGCGCCCGTACTCCTGTCCCCGCCCCGAGCCTAGGAAGGCTCGGGGCGGGATGGCTCCAGCAGTTCCGAGACCTTCGCGCCGGGTTCCGCGGCGAGGGCGCGCAGCAGCGCGCGCAGGTGACCCGCGATCTGGGACACGTCGTCGTGACCGATCACGGCGGGGTTGAAACGGAGGCCGAGGGTGAGACTCCGCTCCGCGTCCACGGCCTGGACGTGCAGCGCGCCGTGGGCCACCCCGTTGAAGACGGTCCACTCCACCCCCGCCCCGATACCGGGGAACTCCGGGACGGCCGCCCTCCTGCGGTAGCTGAACAGCACCGGTGAGGCGGGCGGCTCCGGCGGCGCGTGCCGGAACCGGTACATGGCGTGGAGCTCGGCCCGGACCGCGCGCAGGTAGGCGGGGAACTCCTCGTCAGGGCCGGGGTGCGGGGCGAACGGCACCCGCGCGACGAACGACCCGATGCGCTCGCGCGTCCGGCAGGTGCGGGTCCCGAGGTCGAGGGCGAGCGGCGAGGCGACGGTGCCGTAGCCCCGCAGCAGCACGCCCACGGCCGCCAGGAGCAACTCGAACCTGGTCGCGCCGAGAATCGCGGCGGCCTCGGTGAGGGCGCCGGACTCCGCGGCGCCGAACACCATCTCGACGATCTCACCGGGGCCGGTGCCGTGCGGGACGGCGCGCAGGCCGGGCAGGACCGGTTCTGCGGGCTCGCGCTCGCGCTCCCTCCAGAACTCCTCGGCACCGTCGGGCCGTTCCGGGTCGCACGTCGCGGACGGCGTACCGTCCGGCGGCGGGAGGGGCGCACGCGAGAAGTAGGCGTCGGCCAGGTCGCGGACCAGGAGGTCCTTGGAGCCGGCGTCGAACACCCGCCCATGCGCGGTGAAGAGCAGCCGGACGCGCTCGGGCCCCACCCGGACGAGCGTGAACCGGGCGAGCGGGCCACGCTCCAGGTCGAACGGGCGGGTGGCCTCGGCCGCCGCGACCCCGGGGTAACCCTCGGGGGTCGACTCCGTACGGGTGACCCTGACCCGGCCGAGCACCGGGTGCCGGCCGGCCACGGCGGCGCACGCGCCCAGTAGCGCCGGAGTGTCGACGGGACCGTTCAGGTGCAGCGCCAGCGGGATTCCCCGCAGGTCGAAGGGGGTGTGCGCCATCCTGTCCTGCTCCCTCGTGGGTGACCTCTCCTCGGATGGGCGCCGGGGCCCGAGCCCCGGCGGGCAATTATTAGGAAAGTTTCTTTTTTATTTATGCCTCCCGAATGCTACACATGTGGTACGCCTGAGACAAGCGACGTGTGACGAACCAAGCCGGAGGCGTTGATGATCGTTCGTGGCGGCCGGACGGGCGGGCCGAATGGCGCGAGCCCCGAACTGGCCGAGCTTGCCGACACCGTGCTGCAACCCGGATTCGTGGGCGTGGAGGCGCCCGACTGGCTGCGGAGGCGGCTCGCCGGGGGGCTCGGCGGGGTCGCGCTCTACTCCCGGAACCTCGTGGACGGCGAGCAGGTCAGAACGCTGACCGCCGCCCTGCGCGCGGAGAATCCCGATGTGGTGATCGCCACCGACGAGGAGGCGGGCGACGTCACCCGGCTGGAGGCGCTCACCGGCAGCTCGCGCCCCGGCAACCTCGCACTCGGCGCGGTGGACGACCCCGGGCTGACCGAGCTGATCGCCCGAGAGGTCGGGCTGGACATGGCCGCCGCGGGCATCAACCTCAACTACGCCCCCGTGGTCGACGTCAACTCCGACCTGGACAACCCCGTCGTCGGCACCCGCGCGTTCGGCACCGACCCCTGGCTGGTCGCCCGGCACGCCCGCGCCTGGGTCACCGGCCTCCAGTCCGCCGGGGTGGCCGGCTGCGCCAAGCACTTCCCCGGCCACGGCGCCACCGCCGTCGACTCGCACGACGACCTGCCGACCGTCGCCTACTCGGCCGAGGAACTCGCGGCCACCACGCTCCCGCCCTACCGGGCCGTCATCGAGGCCGGGGTGCGGGCCGTGATGACCGGCCACCTGCTCGTCCCCGCCTACGACCCCGACTCTCCCGCCACCATGAGCGGCCGCATCCTGGTCGGGCTGCTCAGGGAGGAACTCGGCTTCGACGGGCTGATCGTGACGGACGGCGTGGAGATGCCCTCGGTCGCCGGGCGGTACGGCGTGACCGGGGCGGCGGTCCGCGCCCTCGCCGCCGGGGCCGACGCGATCTGCGTGGGCGGCGAGCGCAAGGGGCCCGGAGTGGTCGGCTTCATCCGCAACGCCATCATGGCCGCGGTGGCCGACGGCACCCTTCCCGAGGAACGCCTGGCCGAGGCCGCCTCCCGGGTCCGCCGCCTGGCCGCCTGGTCCGCCGCGCGACGCCGGACGGCCGGGGCGGCGGACCCGGGAGGCGGACCCGCCGGTCTCGCCGCGGCCAGGCGGGCCCTGCGGGTCCGCGGCGACGGGCTCCCGCTGCCCTCGGCGCCGCAGGTGATCGAGCTCGTCTCCGAGACGAACATCGCCGTCGACCGTGCCACCCCGTGGGGCGTCGCCTCGCCGCTGGCCGCGCTACTGCCGGGCACGACGGCTCTCCGGCTCGGTGCCGAGGACGCGCTCCCGCCGCCCGCCGCCGGGCGCCCGCTGGTGATCGTGGTCCGCGACGCCCACCGGCACGCCTGGGTCGCGGACCGCCTGGGCGCCTTGCTGTCACGCCGCCCCGACGCGATCGTGGTGGAGATGGGGCTGCCCGGTCCGGCCACCCCCGGTGCCACGCACATCACCACCCACGGCGCGACCGCCGCCTCGGGCCGGGCCGCCGCCGAACTCCTGGCGGGCCACCACCGGCCGCGGAACTAAAGCGTGTTTTGTGGATCTTTCCGCCTATCGCGGTCGCCCGGACGGATGCCCCGCGGCGTTGTCGTCGCGGGGCATCCGTCCGGCCATTCCGCAGCGCAGGCGAAGATCCACAAAACACGCCTCAGGAGGCGAAGATCTCCTCCCGGGCCTGCTCCAGAGCCGCTATGACGGCCCCGCGCAGCACCGGGTTGCCGGTCACCTCGCTGGCCACCACCTGCGGCCGGACCGGGCAGCTCCTGGCCACCGCCTCCTCGATCCTGAAGGTGAGCGCGTCACCTCCGGCCGTACTGACCTCGCCGGCGAGCACCACGAGCCCGGGGTCGAGCACGACGCACACCGACGCCACGCCCAGCGCCAGCCGCCCGGCGATGTCGTTGATCAGAGGCTCTCCCCGCTCCCCCGCCGCGACCGCCGCCGCGACACACTCGGCGGCGCTCTCCCCCTCGAAGCCGTACGTCGCGGCGAGTTCGGCGACCGCCTCGGCGCTGACCAGGGACTGCAGGCCACCGGCGAGCGACGGCAGCCTGCCGGGCACGGCCCGCACGTCCTCGGCCAGCGGCACGCCGGGCACCGGCAGGTAGCCGATCTCACCCGCGCTGCCGGACCGGCCGCGGTGCAGCCGCCCGCCGAGCACGACACCGAGGCCGATGCCGCGGCCCACCCACAGGAGCACGAAGTCGTCGACCTCGCGGGCGGCACCCAGGGTGCGCTCGGCGATGGCGACGAGGTTCACGTCGTTCTCTATCCTGACGTCGCGGCGCAGGTCGCGGGCGAGCGCCTCGTGGATGCCCTCGTGCCAGCCCGGCAGGTCGAAGGAGAACCGCACGTCGCCGGTGCGGGGGTCGACCACGCCCGGAGTGCCGATGACGACCGCGCGCAGCTTGGAGAGCGCGACCTTGGCGGACCGGCAGGCCTTGACCACCCCGCTGTGCACCAGAGCGACCGGATCCTCATGCCCGTTCGGCGCCACCCGCACTTCGGCGACGATCTCCCCATGGATATCCGCGATGGCGGTCGTGACGAATTCCGGGCCGACATCCAGGCCCGCCACATAGGCCGAGGAGGAAATAATCCCATAAAGCGCGGCATTAGGCCCGCGGCCCCCCGCCTGCTCCCCCGCCACCTCCACCAGGCCGCGCCCTTCCAGACGGGCGAGCGTCTGGGACGCCGTCACCTTGGAAAGACCCGTGAGCTCCCCGATCTGCCCCCGCGTCAGCGGCCCGGAGGCGAGCAACAGCTCCAGGGCGGCCCTGTCGTTGATCTCCCTCAATAGCCTGGGCACGCCAGGACGTCGCTCCATACGCATGCTCTCTTGTTCGCCGTTTCCCCGTCGCAATTACATTCAAGCAAGAATAACGGTTCTATTCATTAATAAGACTTCCTGATAGTTTAGCCCGGCGGAGGCCCGGCGGAGGTGCGCGAGGGTCCCCCGCCACGCCGCGGTCCCGCCTACCGCCCCGTCCTCCAGGATGGGCCCCTCCGGTTCTCGCGTGCCGCCCGCACACCGTCGCCCAGGAGTCGGCGAACCACCGCGAATCCAGAAAATCAAGGGCTTGCGACGTCGACACGGCGCGTGGAACACTCCCGGAAATGGTAAAGATTCTTTTCAGTAAGCCCCTGGCCGACCGGTGACGAGGCAGGTCTCGACATGGATACCGTCATGAGGATCGCGGCCGACTACACGGGGCCACAGGACCGGCAGGGGCCCGTGACCATGGGCCAGGCCAACATGGCGCGTTGCGTGCTCCGCGACCCGCCGCTGCACATGAACTTCCGCGTCACCAGGCGCCTCCCCGGGAGAAGGTCCCTGCCCGCCGTCGCCGAGGCGATCGGGCGGCTGCTCTCCCGGCACGAGGGACTGCGGGCCACCATCCACTCCGGCGTCCAGGTCGTGGCCGGTTCCGGCTCGCTGCCCGTCGGGGTGCACAGTGCCGGGACCGGCCTTGCGGACGAGGTCGCCGAGGATGTGGGCCTGCGGATGCAGGGCACCCGGTTCGATCTGGAGGACGAGCTTCCGATCCGGGTCGCCGTGATCACCGAGGGCGAGGACCCTCGCCTGGTGGTGTTCGTCCTGCCCCACACCTCGGTCGACGCCATCGGCCTGGCCACCCTCATGAGGGAGTGGGAGCGCCTGATCCGGGGAATCGCCGTACCGGCGCCGTACCCGATGCAACCGCTGGACCTCGCGGCCGCCGAGAGCACCCCCGCGGCCCTGCGCCGGACCGAGGCGGCGCTGCGGTACTGGGAGAGCGGCCTGCGGCGGGCACCGCAGTCGATGTTCACGGTCGACGAGAGCGCCGACGCCGACGCGATCCGCCCCCGGTTGCGGGTCCGCTCGGCGCCGGCGGCCAAGGCGCTGGGAGCCATCGCGAGCCGTACGGGGGCCAGCCGATCGGCGATCACACTCGCCGCGCTGGGCGTCCTGATCGGCCTGTGGAACACGCAGCGAACCTGCGTGATCGCGTCGCTGGCGAGCAATCGGGTACGGCCCGAGCTGCGCGACTACGTCGGGCCGCTGGCCCAGGACGCGCTGATCACCGCGGAGCTGGACGCCCCCACCTTCGACGAGGCCGTCCGCCGCTTCCGTGGCGCCTCCCTCTCCGCGTACCAGCACAGCCGTTTCGACTCCACAGCGCTCTGGGAGGTGATCGAGGCGGTCAACGCCGAGCGGGGGGTGAACTTCGCCCGTGACTGCGTCTTCAACGACATGAGCGGTGTCACCGCCTCCGAGCCGGAACCGGCGCCCGCCGCCGAGGTCGAGTGCGACTGGCTGCCGGAGGCCTCGCTTCCCGCACACCTCGCGCTCTGGGCCAACCGGCTGGAGGAGGTGGTGGATCTGACGCTCTGGATCGATCCGCGAGTGATGAGCCGGGAGCAGGCGGAGGGCTTCGGGACCGGGCTCGCCCGGCTCCTGATCGCGGCCGGAGGCGGGGATGTCCAAGCTTGCGACATTACGAATATATCGGGAATTTCGCCTATCGAGCGTGATGCGGACTGGATCTACACCGACTCCTGCTGGGTGAGCCTCCGCGCGGTGGAGCGGCTCGTCGGTGAGGCGGTCCAGGGAAGGCCCCATCTCGTGGCACGCACTCCGGACGGGCTTCTGACCTGCCACGTCACCTCAGGAACCGCCGAGGAGATCCACGCGGCCTGCCTCGCCCTGCTGCCGGGCCGCACCTCCGCGATGGCCCCCCACCGCTACGTCGTGCACGCGCCGGGACCCACCGGCGCGTCGCCGTACGGCCCCGTCCTCACCGAGGGCGACGGACGCCGTCCGACGTCTCGGTGGACCTCGCGCGTAAGTAACCAATAGCAGGCGGGATAATCGGTTACATGCGCCTATCCGCTCGTGTCGACTATGCCCTCCGTGCCGCCGCCGAACTCGCCGCCGCAGGTGATGGCCCCACCACGGTAGGGGAGCTGGCCAAAGAGCAGGACATGCCTCCCAAGTATCTTGAGAACATCCTGCTCCAAATGCGCCGCGCCGGGCTGGTCCGCGGCCAGCGTGGCCCCGAGGGGGGCTACGTGCTGGCCCGCCCGCCCGCCGAGATCAGCCTGGCCGATGTGATCCGTGCCGTTGACGGCCCACTTGCCAACGTCAGAGGGGAGCGGCCCGAGCACGTCGGCTACCGGGGTCCCGCCGAGTCGCTGCAGCAGGTCTGGATCGCGCTGCGCGCCAGTGAGCGGGCGATCCTGGAAGAGGTCACGCTTGAGAACGTGGCCACCGGGGCCCTTCCCGAGCGGGTTCGCAGCCTGTCCGCCGACCCCGCGGCCTGGGACTGACCGTGCCGCCCGCGACGTCCCCCGTGATCGTGCCGGTACCGCCTACCCGCGGCCGGCACGTGTCTCCCGGCGGGTGCCATGCCCGAGGGTGACGTCGTCCACCAGGCCGCACTGCGGCTCTGCCGGGCACTCGACGGGCGGACGCTGACCCGCTCGGACTTCCGTGTGCCGCGCCACTCCACGGCCGACCTCACCGGGCGTGCGGTGCTGGAGACCGTCTCACGCGGCAAACACCTGCTCACCCGCGTCGAAGGTGGCCTGACCGTTCACACCCATCTGCGGATGGACGGGAGCTGGCAGATCTCGCCCTCGGGGCGGGGACTGCCCCGGGGCGACGTCGTCCGCCTGGTGCTGGCCAACGCGGAGTGGCAGGCGGTGGGGGTCCGGCTGGGCATGGTCGACCTGGTCCGAGCCGAGGAGGAGGGGCGGCTCGTCGGGCATCTCGGACCCGACCTGCTCGGAGAGGACTGGGACGAGGCCGAAGCCGTACGGCGGCTGGCGCGGCGGCCCGAGACGAGCATCGGGGTCGCGCTGCTCGATCAGCGCAACCTGGCGGGAATCGGCACCATCTATCGCGCCGAGACGCTTTTTCTCACCAGGGTGTGGCCGTGGCGACCGGTGGGTGCGGTAAAGGATCTGGAGGCGATCGTTTCGCTCGCGCGACGGTTGATGGACGCGAACAAGGAACGCCCGAGCAGGACCACGACGGGCGACCCCCGTCCGGGACGGGGCACCTGGGTCTACGGCAGGGCCGGGCGGCCTTGCCTGCGCTGCGGGCATCGGATCAGTCGCGGGGAGATGGGGGCACAGCCGCAGGAACGGCTGATCGTCTGGTGCCGTCACTGCCAGCCGGAAGAACCGACCAGCTAGGCGGCGACCATGTCGTTGACCTCGGGGAAGACGGAATCGGGCACGGTCTCGGGAATCGGCAGACGCTCCCGCTCGGGGACATCGCCCGCCAGCACCGGAGCGTGCTGGAGTTCGGCCAACGCGAACTGGTCGGAGACCTCACGGAGAACCTGTGAAAGCGGCACGCCCAGGGCACCGCAAATCGACGCGAGCAGCTCCGAAGAGGCCTCTTTCTGCCCACGCTCCACCTCGGACAAGTAGCCAAGAGAAACCCGAGCCAGTGTGGACACCTCACGCAGGGTGCGACTCTGCCGCACCCTCAGCCGCCGCAGCACGTCACCGAGCAGCTGACGCAGCAGGACCATCTGTCGCTCCCTCCCCGGCGCGGATGCCTTCGCGACACTCCGCGCTATCGGTTCGTGCCGCCCGTTCTTCGAACGCGACCCTTGGTACATACTCCTCGCCGTCATCATCGCTTGACCTTTACCTCACTCACAGTTCCACCGTACCTGTATCCACCGACACCGCGGCAGACCATGGGGAGCATGTTCGCTGGGGACGTAACGCGGTAATCACCCGGAATGTTCCCCCAGGTTCGCCTCCAGCACACCTCGGAGAAGGTCTACGGCCTCATTCACCGTCGATTCCCGGATCTGCTCACGAGTCCCCGCGAGTTGCGGATCCCGGTGCCATACCCGTCCGTCCGGACCACTAACGGCGAGATGAACCGTACCGACCGGTTTACCATCCTGTGGTTCGGGACCGGCCACACCGGTGACGGCCAGACCGTAGGTGGAGCCGGCCAGGAGGCGCACCCCGGTCGCCATGGCGGCGGCGACCTGCGGGTGCACGGCGCCCTCGCGGTCGAGCAGGTCCGCGGGGACGTTCAGCAGCCGCTGCTTGAGCTCGCTGGAGTAGGAGATGACCCCTCCCAGGAAGGCCGCGGAGGCTCCCGGCGGCTCTGTGAGGGCCGCTCCGATCAGCCCGGCGGTCAGTGACTCGGCCACCGCCACCGTCTCGCCCCTGCGGACGAGAAGGGAGAGGACCGTGGTCGTCGCGAGCAGGCGGTGGCTCATACGGCCCGCGCCCGCTTCGCGACCTGCCTGAGCTTGATCGCCCGGATCACGTAGTCAAGGCCGGTGCCGACGGTGACGACGGCCGCCGCTCCCATGACGACCCAGCGGATCGGGTCGGGCACATCCGGCCAGATGTAGGAGACGATCGCAGCGATCTGCAGGACGGTCTTCACCTTCCCACCGTAACTGGCCGGGATGACGCCGTGCCGGATGACCGCGAACCTCAGCGCGGTGACGCCCAGCTCCCTGCCCAGGATCACGATGGTGACCCACCAGGGCAGTTCCCCCAGCACCGACAGGCTGATCAGTGCGGCACCGATGAGGGCCTTGTCGGCGATCGGATCGGCGATCTTCCCGAAATCGGTGATCAGGCCGTAGCGGCGGGCCAGCTCGCCGTCGAGCAGGTCGGTGAGCGAGGCCACCATGAAGACCACCAGCGCGGCCACCCTCCAGCCGGATCCCGGCAGGAAGAGGCAGGCCGCGAAGAACGGAACCATCGCCAGTCGTATCACCGTCACGACATTGGCGATGTTCCAGGCGCTCACCTTGGGGCGCGCGGGTGTCGCTGTCGAGTCGGTGCCGGTCTCTGGCGTGTTGGTCATACGCTCTCCCGGCCCGGTGGCGCGTTCATGGGGCCGCCTTGATGCGGGCGATCAGGTCGACCCCCTCCGAGTCGACCACGACGGCCCGGACGATCTGGCCGGGGACCAGCCCGATGCCCTGGACCGTCACCGAGCCGTCGACCTCGGGCCCCTGGTGGGCGGCGCGCCCCTCATAGCCGCCGTCGCCCAGGTCCTCCTCGATCAGGACGTCGACCTCGGTGCCGATCCGCTCCTCGGCCCGCTGGGCCATGAGCTCCTCGGCCAGCTCGGTGAGCGCGGACACCCTGGCGTCGACGATCTCCTGGTCAAGCTTGCCCGGGAGCGAGGCCGCCTCGGTGCCCTCCTCGTCGGAGTAACCGAAGATGCCGATCACGTCGAGCCTGGCCTGCTCCAGGAAGCCCACCAGCTCACCGAACTCCTCCTCGGTCTCGCCGGGGAAGCCCACGATGAAGTTGGAGCGCACACCCGCCTCGGGGGCGTGGGCGCGGATCGACTCCAGGAGGTCGAGGAAGCGCGCGGGGTCACCGAAGCGGCGCATCCGGCGGAGCACGGGACCGCTGGCGTGCTGGAAGGACAGGTCGAAGTAGGGGGCCACCCCCTCCGTCGAGGAGATGATCTCCAGCAGCCCCGGGCGGAGCTCGGCGGGCTGCAGGTAGCTGACGCGCACCCGTTTGATGCCCTCGGTCGCGGCGAGCGAGGGCAGCAGCTTCTCCAGCGCCCGCAGGTCGCCCAGGTCCTTGCCGTAGGAGGTGGAGTTCTCGCTGACCAGCACCAGCTCCTTGACGCCCTGCTCGGCCAGCCAGGCGGCCTCACCGAGGAGTTCCTCGGAGCGGCGCGAGACGTACGCCCCGCGGAAGGCGGGGATGGCGCAGAACGTGCAGCGCCGGTCGCAGCCGGAGGCCAGCTTCAGCGAGGCCACCGGCCCTTCGCCCAGGCGCTTGCGGAGCGGCCGGGGACCACTGGCGGGTGCCAGGCCCTCGGGCAGCTCACCGTGGCCGGGAATGGCGGTCTTGGGGGCGGCGGCACGCTCCACCGGCGAGATGGGCAGCAGGGTCCTGCGGTCACGGGGGCTGTGCGGGACGAGCGGCCTGCCCGCCAGCACGTCGTCGAGGCGGGTGCCGATCTCGGTGTAGTCGTCGAAGGAGATGACCGCCGCGGCCTCGGGCAGCGCCTCGGCGAGCTGGTCACCGTACCGCTCCGCCATGCAACCCGCGGCGACCACCTTGGCCCCGGAGTCGGCCGCGGCGAGCAGCGTGTCGATGGAGTCCTTTTTCGCTGAGTCGATGAAGCCACACGTGTTGACGACGACGACGTCGGGATCGTCGTCGCCCAGCTGCCAGCCGGCAGCCTCAAGACGAGCGGCGAGCTCTTCGGAGTCGACCTCGTTGCGTGCGCAACCAAGTGTGATCAGCGATGCGGTTCGGCGGGATGACATGGTGAACACTACGGTATCGGGAGTTGGCCACTACCCGATGCACCTCCCCCACTCCAGCACCGCCGCATCCCCGTCCGCCTCGGACATCCCGCCGTGAAGACGGGAGTCCGGAAGATGAGGACCACCGCGCCGACCAGGGACGTTCACCCGACCGGGTGATCCACGAGCCTGGCCGGGGCCGTCGCCGCGACCCCGGCAGAACTCCCGGTCGCCGCGTCAGCGCTCCTTGGCGGCGGGGGCGTCGTAGGAGCGGTTGACGATCTGCCCCGGGCTCCCCGGGGCACCCAGGTTCTTGCCGTTCACCTTCAGGGTGAACGCCCCCCCGTCGCCGAAGGTGACCCTCATCCTGTCCTTCGCCTTCCAGGTCGAGGTCTTGCCCTCCTTGAGCGTTCCGGAGAAGAGCCTCTTGCCGCCCGCGTCCTCCACGTCCAGCCAGGAGGTGCGCTCCGCCCTGACCTGGAGGACGACCATGTCCTTGCGCTTCTTCTCGGCCAGGGACGCCGCCCGGCCCGGTGAGCCGGGAGCGCTGCCGGCCGGCGGCGGCAGTGCGGCGGGCACCGGCACGGGATGGCCGTCCGCTATGGGCGTGTCGCCCCCGCCCATGGTCCGCACCACTCCGAAGATGACCACGATGCCCAGCGCCACCGCCATGGCCGTCGTCCAGTTGGGCGAGCGGCGCTCACGGATCTTCAGTGGCATGTCGGCCTGGAAGACACTGGAGGCCCGCACCGGCAGCGGAACACCCCCGTGCTGCTCGTCGTAGCGGTGCACCAGCGTCTCCGGATCGAGCCCGACGACCTTGGCGATGTTTCTTATATGGCCCCGCGCGTAGAAATCACCCCCGCACTGGGAGAAGTCGTTCCTCTCGATCGCCTGGATGAGCACCTCGCGGATGCGTGTCCGCGCGCTCAACTGCCCAACGGTCATCCCCATCGACCGCCTGGCATCCGCCAGATCGCTTCCAATGCCCATGGCGCACGCCCCTCAGCCCCCGACGTTGCGTAGCGATCCCCATTCAATCAGTAACCGGACGGGAGGTGTGCGGCGGGGGGTCCGTTCCCTCCCGGTGTGTCATCCTCCACGCAGGTCGGTCAGCAGGCCGGGGAGCTCGTCGGGCTTGACCATGACCTCCCGGGCCTTCGAGCCCTCGCTGGGCCCGACGACGTTCCTGCTCTCCAGCAGGTCCATCAGCCGGCCCGCCTTGGCGAAGCCGACCCTGAGCTTGCGCTGGAGCATCGAGGTCGAACCGAACTGGGTGGTCACGATGAGCTCGGCCGCCTGGATCAGCAGGTCGAGGTCGTCGCCGATGTCCTCGTCGATCTCCTTCTTGGAGGTCGCCACGGCGGCCACGTCGTCGCGGTACTCGACGGCCATCTGGGCCTTGCAGTGCCCGACGATCTCGCCGATCTCCTTCTCGGAGACGAACGCGTTCTGCAGCCGCATGGGCTTGCTGGCGCCCATCGGCAGGAAGAGCGAGTCGCCCTGGCCGACGAGCTTCTCCGCGCCCGGCTGGTCCAGGATGACCCGGGAGTCGGCCAGCGAGGAGGTGGCGAAGGCCAGCCGGGAGGGGACGTTGGCCTTGATCAGCCCGGTGACCACGTCCACCGAGGGGCGCTGGGTCGCGATGACCAGGTGGATGCCGGCCGCGCGGGCGAGCTGGGTGATGCGGACGATGGAGTCCTCGACGTCGCGCGGGGCGACCATCATCAGGTCGGCGAGCTCGTCGACGATCACCAGCAGGTAGGGGTAGGGCTGGTAGACCCGCTCGCTGCCCGGCGGCGGCACCAGCTTGCCGGTACGCACCGCCTTGTTGAAGTCGTCGACGTGCCGGAAGCCACTGGCGGCCAGGTCGTCGTAGCGGCGGTCCATCTCTCCGACGACCCACTCCAGGGCCTCGGCGGCCTTCTTGGGATTGGTGATGATCGGCGTGATGAGGTGTGGAATGCCCTCGTAGACGCTGAGCTCGACCCGCTTGGGGTCGACCAGGACCATGCGGACCTCGTCGGGGGTGGCCCGCATCAGGATCGAGGTGATCAGACCGTTGACGCAGACCGACTTTCCGGCGCCGGTGGCACCCGCGATGAGCAGGTGCGGCATCTTGGCGAGGTTGGCCACTATCGTGCGCCCCTCGACGTCCTTGCCCAGCCCGACGATCATCGGGTGGTGGTCCGCCTGGGCCACCGGGGAGCGCAGGATGTCGCCCAGTGAGACGAGGTCCTTGTCGGTGTTGGGGATCTCCACGCCGATCGCCGACTTGCCGGGGATCGGGGACAGGATCCGGACGTCGGCCGACTTGACCGCGTAGGCGATGTTCTTGGTGAGCGCGGTGACCTTCTCGACCTTGACCGCCGGGCCGAGTTCGATCTCGTAGCGCGTCACCGTCGGCCCTCGGGTGAAGCCGATCACCTGGGCGTCGATGGCGAACTGCTCCATCACGCTGGTCAGCGCGTTGACGACCACCGTGTTGGCCTTCGTCTGCGGCTTGGGGGCGGTGCCGGGGCGCAGGAGCTGCGGCTCGGGCAGGGTGTAGGGGCCCGCCTGCGGGGACAGGACGAGCTGCTCGACCTTGCGCGGTGCCGGGGTCGGGTCGGGAGGCTCGGACGCGTCGGCCCTGACCTGTGCGGATTCGGCCTCGTCCACCAGGCCGGGCACGATCTCCGGGGAGTGGCCTCCGAGCCCTACCGGCGACTCGGCGACCACGGGCGTGTCGTAGGGCTTGACGTGGTCGCCCAGCTCGGCCCCGCCGGAGTCCGGCTTCTTGCGGGTGGTGGGCCGCTTCCTGGACGCCCGCGGCGCGCTGGGCAGGTCGCGATTGAAGAGCATGTGCCTGATCTCGGCCAGCCGCTCGGGAACCCGGTGCACCGGGGTGGCGGTGATCACCAGAATGCCGAAGCCCGACAGGATCAGCAGCAGCGGGATGGTGATGAAGGAGGGCAGGATGCTCGCCGGGGGCGCCGAGACGATGAAGCCGATCATGCCTCCGGCGGCCGCCACCTTGTCCATGCCGTCCGAGCCGCCCCCCGAGGGGTACGGCGTGTCGTGAACGACGTGCACGACACCGAGCACACCGATGGTGAGGGCGGACCACCCGATGATCATCCGGCCGGTGTCGGCGTTCTGGTCGGGGTGACGCAGCAGCCGCCAGGCCAGCAGCACGAGCAGGATCGGGACCAGCCAGGTCAGCGATCCGAAGACGGCGCGCATGACCTCGTCGACCACCGTGGAGACCGTGCCGGTGTTCTCCCGCCAGGTCATGGCCGCCAGCACGATCGCCCCGGCGAACACCGCCAGGCCGAGCCCGTCGCGGCGGTGGACGGGGTCGAGTTCGCGCGCGTTCTGCCCCAGGGCCCGCGCGGCGCTGCCGATGCCTCCCGCGAGGAGCATCCAGATGCCCATGAACAGCTTGCCGATCATGGTGAGAACCCAGCTGATCGGGTCGTGCTGCGGCGAGGCCGGCCTGCGGGCCGCACCCGCACTCCTCCCCCGGTTGGCGGACGCCCGCCGAGCGGGGGCCGTACGGGCCTGGGAGGCGCCCGAGCGACCGGGGGAGCCCTTGCCGGGGGGCTTTCCTGAGGAGCCTTTAGACGTACGGGTGGCCATGCTAGGGAGGTTAACGAGACGGGTGGTGGATTGCTCGCCGACTCGCCGGGGGGGGTGCCCCCCTCACCCGATCTTTCACAAAATCAGCTGATATCTCATGAACAGTTATGACTCGATCCGGGAGGGCATCCGGTAGAGCCTGCGCCCCTCCAGCTTGTCGACGTAGACCGCCTCGTCCCCGCCGCGGCCGGCGAAAATCGCCTCCGGCACCGCCGGCGCCCTGTCGATGGAACCGCCTTCCCTGACCACGGTCGTGGGCCTGCTGGTCAGCACGCCGACCCGCCCCCGTCGACTGCCGGCAGGTGCCCGTCGGCGCAGACGTCCGGACAACGACTCCCTCCGGAGCCAGAACTTTCCCCGCCCGACCCGGGTCCCACATGTATCGGATCACCACTGAACGGATGAGAGACGAGACATGACCGGCATGACACGGACGGCGATCCGCCTGGCGGCGGCGGGCACCGTCCTCGCGACCGTCCTCGCGGGCGGCACCGCCCTCGCCGAGACGGGGAGGGCGGGCGGGAAGATCCCGCGGGACTTCCTCCTGCACGAGCCGGAGGCCCGCAGGCCGGTGCGGTACCCGGACGCGGAGGAGTGGAAGATCAGCAACAGGCCGACCAAGAACCTCGGATTCAACCCGTGCGACCTGAGCAGGCCCGTGGACGGCGGCCGGGTGGCCACGCGGACGGTCGACTACCACGCCCCCGAGTTCCACCGGGGCGAGCAACTGGTGATCTACCGCTCCACCGGTGCCGCGCGCGGCGCCATGGCCGGCCTGCTCGCCCAGGTCGACAGGTGCAAGCGCGTCAAGTCCGGCTCCGTGGTCTTCAAGGCCTCGGCGCGACCGGTCGTCGGCATCGGGGACCAGGCCGCGCGGATGTCGGTCCAGGGCTACGACAGGAGCGGGCGCCCCGTCGTCGGCGGCCGGCGGGCCGTCGTCGTCCGCGAGGGCCGCGCCCTGGCGATCTACATCCATGGGGGCGAGTACCACAGCGAAGTGAGCGACGCCCAGTTCACCGAGCAGTTGAGGGACGCCAGGAAGATGGCGGCCAAGGTCTGCTCCCTGCCCGGCGTCTGCTGACCCGCCCCGACCGGCGGGGAGGGGGCACCCGAGTCCGTACGACGACCGGTGCGGCCGCCGTACGGAGGTGAGGATCAGACCTCGATGACGACCGGAACGATCATCGGGCGGCGGCGGTAGGTGTCGCTCACCCAGCGCCCCACGGTCCTGCGGACCACGCGGCGGACCTGCTGGATGTCCACCACCCCGTCGGCCGCGTTCTCCTGCAGCGCCCGCTCCACCTGCGGCAGGATGTCGTCGAACATGGCCGGGTCGATGCCGGACCCCCTGGCGTGGATCTCCGGGCCTCCGGCGAGCTTGCCGGTGGCGGTGTCCACCACGATGACGATGGAGATGAAGCCCTCCTCGCCCAGGATGCGGCGGTCCTTCAGCGCGAAGTCGGTGACGTCGCCCACCGAGGTGCCGTCCACGTAGACGTAACCGGCGGGAACCGCGCCCACGATCTTGGCCCGGCCGTCGACCAGGTCCACCACGACGCCGTCCTCGGCGATCACGATGTGGTCGTCCGGCACCCCGGTCAGCGCGGCGAGCTTGGCGTGCGCCCGCAGGTGGCGCCACTCGCCGTGCACCGGCATGAAGTTGGACGGTCGCGTCAGGTTGAGCACGTACAGCAGCTCGCCCGCGGCGGCGTGCCCTGAGACGTGCACCTTCGCGTTGCCCTTGTGCACCACGCGGGCGCCCCAGCGGGACAGGCCGTTGATCACGTTGTTGACCGCGGTCTCGTTACCCGGCACCAGCGAGGAGGCCAGGAGAACCGTGTCGCCCTCGGCGATCCGGATCGGGTGATCGCGGTTGGCCATCCGCGACAGCGCCGCCATCGGCTCGCCCTGGGACCCGGTGCAGATCAGCACCACGTCCTCCGGCGGCCAGCCCTCGATCTCCTTGGAGTCGACGATCAGCCCCGGCGAGACCCTCAGATAGCCCAGGTCGCGGGCGACGCCCATGTTGCGCACCATCGAGCGACCGACCAGCGCGACCTTGCGACCGTGCTTCTCAGCCGCGTCGATGACCTGCTGGACGCGGTGGATGTGGGAGGCGAAGCTCGCCACGATCACGCGCTTGCCCGCCGTGCGGACGACCTCGTCGATGACCGGCGCGATCTCCCGCTCACTGGTGACGAAGCCCGGCACCTCGGCGTTGGTCGAGTCGGACATCAGCAGGTCGACGCCCTCCGCGCCGAGCCTGGCGAACCCGCCCAGGTCGGTCAGCCGCCCGTCACTGGGCAACTGGTCCATCCTGAAGTCACCGGTGTGCAGGACGATGCCCGCGGGGGTCCTGATCGCGACGGCCAGCGCATCCGGGATGGAGTGGTTGACGGCGAGGAACTCGCACTCGAACGGCCCGAACCGGTGCCGCTCTCCCTCCACGACCTCGCGCTTGACCGGCTGGATGCGGTGCTCGGTGAGCTTAGCCTCGATCAGCGCCAGCGTCAGCTTGGACCCCACGACCGGGATGTCGCGACGCTCGCGCAGCAGGTACGGCACGGCACCGATGTGGTCCTCGTGCGCGTGGGTCAGGATCACGGCCTCGACGTCGTCCAGGCGGCCCCGGATGTACTCGAAGTCGGGCAGGATCAGGTCGATGCCGGGCTGGTCGGGCTCGGGGAACAGCACCCCGCAGTCGACGATCAGCAGACGGCCCTCGTACTCGAACACGGCCATGTTGCGGCCGATCTCACCGAGGCCGCCCAGCGCGACGATGCGCAGGGCGCCTTCGGGCAGCGCGGGCGGCGGCCCGAGTTCGGGGTGGGGGTGACTCATCAGGCCACACCTCTCTCAGAGGTCTCACATGCGGCAAAGGCCCCCGTGGACAGCAGGACTACTCCCTCGCCGAGCACCCCGTCCCCTAGCGGACCAGTGTGTCTTCTTTCTCGCAAACTCTCGTTCCTCCCGGATGCGGCCGGTGAGGGCCGCGGTCGTCGCTCTCATGTCACAACTTCGTCGGGCAGCTTCACACCGCCCGTGATCAAGTCTTCGCGCAGCCTGGCGAGCTGCTCAGCGGTCGCCTCCACCAGAGGCGACCGCATCGGTCCCGCGGGCTGCCCCACCAGGTTCAACGCCGCCTTCGCCATGATCGCGCCACCGGCCTGCATCATGATCCCGGAGACCACGGGGAGCAGCCGGCGGTGGATGGCGAGCGCACCCGCCGCGTCCCCGGAGCGGTACGCCTCGATCATCGCGGCGATCTCCGCGCCCGCGACGTGGCCGATCACGCTGACACATCCCACGGCCCCCACCGACAGCCACGGCAGGTTGAGCGTGTCGTCGCCCGAGTAGTAGGCGAGGCCGGTGGACGCGATGACCTGCGACCCCTCGAACAGGTCGGCCTTGGCGTCCTTCACCGCGACGATCCGCTCGTGCCCGGCGAGCCGCGTCAGCGTCTCCCTCTGGATCGGCACACCGCTGCGACCTGGGATGTCGTAGAGCATGGCCGGCAGGGCCGTGGCGTCTGCCACTGTACAGAAGTGACGGTAGATCCCCTCCTGGGGGGGCTTGCTGTAGTACGGCGTCACCAGCAGGAGACCGTGGGCTCCGGCGCGCTCGGCGGCTCGGGCCACCTCGACACTGTGGTGCGTGTCGTTGGTGCCGGCTCCGGCGACGACCGTGGCGCGGTCACCGACCGCCTCGACGACGGCGCGCAGCAGGCGCTCCTTCTCCTCGTCCGTGGTCGTCGGGGACTCTCCCGTGGTGCCGCTCACGACGAGGCCGTCGTTGCGCTGCTCGTCCACCAGATAGGTGGCCAGACGACGCGCTGTCTCGTAGTCGACCGCTCCGTCACTCGTGAACGGCGTGACCATGGCGGTCAGCATGCGGCCGAAGGGGGCGTCGTAGGTTCCAGTTGGCGCTGCCATAGACCGAACGCTACCTGGATCCGCTGAAACGGTGGACCCCGCCACCCCGCCTAACCTCCGTCCACCGATGGGCCCAAGAGTGAACATCCCCCCGAGGTGCCCGCTGCACACCGTACACGCGGATATACGACACCGTGGCGAGGGACTCCGATCCGCACTCGCCGCGGGGCCCCGGGCCCGCCACACGACCGGAAGCGTCCGCATCGATCCAGGCAGAAGCGAGATGACCTGGGGTGATCAGGGGCCGGGATCGACATCCAGAACTTCCCGCCCGGTTACATAGCTAACGATACTTTTGTCCACTTCGGTGGCGACAGGGAATTCCTTGAAGGAAAAAGAGGCCGCCGATATGTGCTCGGGGGTACACACATCGACGACCTCTACCGTTGAATCGGCGCTCCTTACGCGGGCGTTACACGGTCTCTGAGATATTTTTGGGCACTTCTGGGAGCGGCACGCAAAGTTGGAGTTCCAAATCTCCACCATCACCCTGCGTTGCGCATCGAATACGACAGGATGGGACAACGCCCCAGAACCCAGGGATGGACACGTGGCAAGCTCCGATCCTGTCTACCTGCGCGTCGTCGCCGACATCCGGCGCCAGATCGTCGACGGCTCCCTTCCCCCCGGCTCCCCGATCCCCTCTCGCGCCCAGCTGACCAGGAAGTACGGCGTGGGCGAGACCGCCGCCAGGCACGCGCTGCGCGTGCTCACCGCCGAAGGCCTGATCGTCGGCCGCGTCGGCTCGGGCCACTACGTGCGGGAACAGCCGGCGCTGCTCCCGCTGCACCGCTGGCGCTTCCACGACCACCACGCCCCCTTCGCGGCCGACATCCGGTCACAGGGCACCCGGGCCACCTGGGACTGGCGGGCCGAGCCCGCCGACGCCACCCCCGACATCGCCCACCGCCTCCGGCTGGACGAATCCGCCCCGCTGACCCGCACCCGCTACCTCTTCCGCGGCGACGGCAAGCCGATCCAGCTGGCCACCTCCTACGAGCCCGCCGAGTTCAGCGAGCCCGTCACCGAGGAGAGCCCGCGCAGCCTGGTCGCCCGCCTGTCCGCCTTCGGCGTCAAGATCACCGAGGTCGTCGAGCAGATCCACACCCGCGTCCCGCAGCCCGCGGAGAGCGACGCCCTCGCCCTGCCCGCGGGCGTCAACGTCCTGCACGTCGAGCGCACCCACTGGGCCGGAGACCGCCCGGTGGAGACCAGTGACATCATCATTCCCGGCGATCGCTTCCGCCTGGTCTACTCCCACCCCCTGCACCCCTGAGAGACCTCGGCCACCGCCCTGCCCGCGCCTTTCGCCCGGACGGACGAGCGGTCAGGGGTGCGGACGGGAACGCAGCACCTCCAGGGCGCGGTCCGCGTGGGCCTCCATGTGGGTCTCACTGTGGATCACTTCCAGGAGGCGGTGGTCCTCGTCGACGACGAAGGTCATCCGGCGGGTGAGGAAGGGCCCCACCGCGACGGTACGGCGGGCGCCGAGGCGCCGGGCGACCGCGCCGTCCGGGTCGGACAGCAGCGGAAAGCCCAGCTGGTTGGCCTGGGCGAACCTCGCCTGCCGGTCGACCCCGTCACGGCTGATTCCGATCCTGGTCGCCCCCACGGCGGCGAAGTCCGCCGCCAGGTCGCGGAAGTGACAGCTCTCGGCCGTGCATCCCGACGTCATGGCCGCCGGATAGAAGAAGAGCACCACCGGCCCCTTGGCCAGAAACTCACTGAGCCGCCTTCGCGTGCCCGTCTCGTCGAGAAGCTCGAAGTCCTCGACCATGTCTCCCACCGCGAGGTTCATGCCCACGGGTTGTCTCCCTACGCCGTCGGAGGGCCTCCGCTCGCACCGCCGGGATCCTCCCGGCCAGAGCGGAAGCCGATGTTCCGCCCCCATTCTCCGGCGAATCACCGACGGCACAACAGGGCCCGCCCACCTCGGTTCTCAGGAGCGGGATCGCTGCGTCAGGGCCACGCACGCGAGGACCACCAGTGCCGCCGCGATCGTGACCGGTCCGACCGACTCGTCGAGCAGCAGCCAGGCCCAGAGCATCGTCAGCAGCGGCTGGGCGAGCTGGGTCTGCCCGGCGCGGGCGATGCCCCCCATGGCCAGGCCCGCGTACCAGGGGATGAAGCCGAGGAACATCGAGACCAGCCCGGCGTACGCGAACCCGGCCAGCGAGACGGCGTCCGGCCGCATGTCGGTGGTCAGCGCCAGCGTCACCGTGATCGGCACGGTCAGCGGGGCGGCGACGACGAGGGCGTGGGAGATCACCCGCCAGCCGGGGGTCTCGCGGGACAGGCGCCCACCCTCGGTGTAGGCGACGGCGGCCGACAGCAGGGCGCCGACGAGCAGCAGGTCGGCCCCGGTGATGTGACCGCCGCCGACACTGAGGGTGAAGGCCGTGATCGCCACGGCCCCGAGACCGCAGGACACCCAGAACAGCGCTCTGGGCCGCTCCCCGGCCCGCAGCACCGCACAGGCGGCGGTGGCCGCCGGCAACAGCCCGATCACCACGGCGGCGTGCGAGGTGGAGGCACCGGCGTCGAGTGCCAGACCGCTGAAGAGAGGGAAGCCGAACACCACGCCCGCCACGATCACGAGGTACGACCGGAGCTGCGACCTGGGCGGCAGCAGCGGCGCTCGGGCCACGAGCAGGAAGGCGACCGCCGCGACGGCGGCGATGGCGGCACGTCCGATCGCGACCAGGTAGGGGTCGAAGCCCCTCATCGCGAAGACCGCCGAGGGGAACGATCCCGAGAACGACAGCACCCCGAGCCCGGCCAGCAGGGTCCCCCGCCGCGCCCTCGCCGTCTTTTCCCGCTCGCCCGGCTGCGCGCCACCGGATGGCGCCGCTCCGGCCGGTCGACGGCCGGCGCCTTTACGGCCCTGGCGCGTTTCTCCCCGCACTATCGCGCCGGGCACCGTCACAACCGTCACATCGGAGGACACGAGTCCCGCGACCGTGGATTCGCCCGGAGTGTCGCCGACCGCTACTCGATTTGGCACGATAGCGCTACTCTTATCTCTCATGAATGACGATAGCAGTATTGCCCGATTGGCCGCCACGCTGCGCGACGAGATAGGGCGACTCCGCCCCGGCGACAGGCTACCGTCGAGCCGTGAGCTGGTCCGATTACACAACGTGAGCCCTGTGACCGTGTCGCGCGCGATCGGCAGGCTCGCCGCCGAAGGACGGGTGATCACGAAACCCGGTAGCGGCGCCTACGTGGCCCCGGCGATCACGCACGGTGGTGACGACACCGACATGTCCTGGCAGACGGTGGCGCTCGGCGACCGAATGGTGGACGACAGCGGGGTCAGCGGCCTGCTCGCCTCCCCGCCGGAAGGAGTCATCCCGCTCACCGGCGGCTATCTCAACACGGCCCTGCGCCCCTCCGGCGCCCTGTCGGCCGCCGCCTCCCGCGCGCTGCGGCGGCCCGACGTCTGGGCGATGCCACCCCTGGCCGGCGTGTCCGAGCTGCGCAGGTGGTTCGCCCGGGAGCTGAGTGGCGACATCGCCCCGTCGGACATCCTCGTCGTCAGCGGCGGGCAGGCGGCGCTCGTTCACACCTTCCGCGCCCTCGCCGCCCCGGGCACACCCCTTCTCGTCGAGACACCCACCTATCCGGGCGCGCTGGCCGCGGCACGGGCCGCCGGGCTCCGCGCGACGGCTGTTCCCATGGACCGCGACGGGGTCAAACCCGAGCTCCTGGCGGAGGCGTTCGCCATCACCGGGGCGCGGGTCTTCTTCTGCCAGCCGACCCTGCACAACCCCACCGGCGCGATCCTGCCCCTCGAACGGCGCGAGCAGGTGCTGGCGGTCGCCCGCGCCGCCGGGGCCTTCGTGATCGAGGACGACTACGCGCGCTACCTGACCTCGGCCCCGCCACCGCCGCCCATGGTCACCCTGGACACCCACGGCACGGTCGTGCACATCAACTCCCTGACCAAGGCCCTGTCACCCAGCGTGCGGGTCGCCGGGATCGTCGCCAGGGGCCCCGCCGCACGACGAGTACGGGCGAACCAGCTCGTGGAGTCGTTCTTCGTGGCCAGGCCGCTCCAGGAGACCGCCCTGGAGTTCGTCAGCTCGCCCTCCTGGCGACGCCACCTGACCGCGCTGAACACCGAGCTGACGTTCCGCAGGAACACCCTCGCCACCGCCCTGACCACCCACATACCCACCGCCGAGATCCACCTCGTCCCCCGCGGCGGCCTGCACATGTGGGTACGGCTGCCCGACGACCAGGACGAGGACGCCGTGGTGGAGGCGGCCAAGAGGGCGGGCGCCCTGGTGAGCCCCGGGCGCATCTACTACCCGGCCGAGCCTCCCGGCCCCCGCATCAGGGTGACCCACTCGGCGGCCGTCCACCCGGCCGAACTGGTCGAGGGCGTCCGCAGACTGGCCACCGCCCTGGTCGCCTCCTGACCTCTCGCCCCGGTGGGAGAGATAGGGAATTACAACCCCCTAACGACGTACAGTGGTTGCGAAGAGGTGAGTGAAGACATGGACAATCCCGCCGACCTGGTGATCGACTTCGTCAACACCTACGACGTCGAGAGCGACACCGACTCGATCCCCACCCCCGCGGCGCTGGCCGCCTGGCTCGGTGGGCGGGGCCTGATCCGGCCGGGAGAGGTGGCCGACGAGACGGATCTGGCGACGGCCGTCGGCCTTCGCGAGGGCCTCCGCGCGGCGCTCCGGCACGACCATGACCGTCCCGGCGGTGCGGACGGCCACGGGGCCGGGCTACCGCGGGCGTTCGCCGCTCTCCCGCTCAGGGTCACCCTGACCGCCGACGGGCCGGTGCTCGAACCGGTCGTGACGGGAGTGCTCGGCGGGCTGGCCGAGATCGCCGCCGCCGTGATGGGCACCCACGCGGGCGGGATGTGGTCGCGCCTGAAGGTCTGCGCCGAGAGCACCTGCCAGTGGGCGTTCGTCGACTCCTCCAAGAACCGTTCACGCTCGTGGTGCTCCATGAGGGTCTGCGGCAACCGCACAAAGACAAGGGCATATCGGGCCCGTCGGCAGACAGAGCCGGGTTCACGTCATCTCTGAGTCGGATTCCCCGATACGGTGTAAGAGCCTGACTCACGGATCCACCCGCCTGATGCCCGCTCGCGTGGCACGAGATCCGCGAGACAGCGCGTTCCGAGGCGACGGCAGACGGCAGAGAAGGAGCGGGCCGAGATGGCAGACGTAGGCGTGCGGGCGGCTCGGCACGAGGATGTCGCCGCGGTGACGAGCACCCAGATCCGCGCCTGGAAGTACGGCTACCGGGATTTCCTTCCCGAAGGACCGCTGGAGCAGATGACCGGCCCGGCGGCCGAGAACATGTGGCGGCAGCAGTGGGACGACGCGATCACCTCGCCGCCCAGCTCCCGGCACCGCGTGCTGGTGGCCGTGGAGCAGGTGGTCCTCGACACCGACGCCTTCCCCGCGCTCGGCCCCGGCGGCATCGAGGCCATGGCGGCGATGCAGGGCGCCGAGAAGGTCGCGGGCCTGGCCTCGCACGCCCCGGCAGAGGACCCCGACCTCGACCCGACCACCGCCGGCGAGATGCTCACCTTCCTCATCGACCCCGACCACGTCCGGCGCGGTCACGGCAGCCGGCTGCTCAACGCCACCGTCGACTACCTCCGTGACGACGGCTACCACACCATCGTGACCTGGGTGTTCGCCGACAACTACGCGGTGCTCGGCTTCCTGGAGTCCGCCGGCTGGGGTGCCGACGGAGCCGAACGGGTCATCGACATGGGCCGCACGGTGCGGATGATCCGCCTGGCGACCGACATCAGCTAGAGCCGGAGAGGAACACCGCACCCCATGGCCACCCCGAGCCAGTGGATCGCCGGAGCACGTCCACGCACCCTTCCCGCCGCCGTCGTCCCCGTCGCCATCGGCACCGGAGTCGCGGTCGGATACGGCGGAGGGGTGTGGTGGCGGGCCCTGCTGGCCCTGTTCGTGGCTCTCGCCCTCCAGGTGGGCGTCAACTACGCCAACGACTACAGCGACGGGGTGCGCGGCACCGACGAGGGCCGGGTCGGCCCGATGCGCCTGGTCGGCTCGGGTGCCGCGCCGCCCCGCCAGGTCCTCGCCGCGGCCCTCGGGTGCTTCCTCGCCGCCGCGGTGGCGGGGCTGGTGCTCGTCGTGGCCACCGGGGCGTGGTGGCTGCTGCTGGTCGGCGCCGTGGCGATCGCCGCCGCCTGGTTCTACACCGGCGGTTCCAACCCGTACGGCTACCGCGCGCTCGGCGAGATCTCGGTGTTCGTCTTCTTCGGTCTGGTCGCCGTGACGGGCACCACGTACGTCCAGCTCGAATACCTGCCTCCGCTCGCGGTGGCGGCGGCCGTCCCGGCCGGCCTGCTGGCCTGCGCGATGCTCGTGGTCAACAACCTGCGCGACATCGTGACCGACGGCCCGGCGGGCAAGCGCACCATGGCCGTGGTGCTCGGTGATCGCCGCACCCGCGTCCTCTACACCCTCTGCCTGGTGCTGCCCCTGCTGATCGCCCCCGCGCTGGCCCCCTGGCAGCCGTTCGCGGCGCTGGCGCTGCTCGCCGCCCCGCTCGCCGTCGCCCCGGTGAAGGCGGTCCGGGCGGGCGCCACGGGCCCGGCGCTCATCGCGACGCTCCAGCAGACGGGCCGCTTCCAGCTCGGGTACGGGCTGCTGCTGACCATCGGCCTGGCGCTCTGACCCGCTCGGGGATGCCTTCCCTGCTCCTGCCCGAGAGGCGACGGGCGGCTCAGAGGACGCGGCGCATCACGACGCGGGGAGCGATCTCGATGCCCAGCTCCCGCTCGTGGCGCACCAGCTCCGCCATCTCCGGACCCCACTCGGCGGGGTCGAGCACGGCGAACCCGTGCCGGGCGTACCAGGGGGCGTTCCAGGGCACGTCGCGGTAGGTCGTCAGCGTCACGGCGGCCAGACCGGTCGAGACCGCGTGGTCGCAGACGGCCTCCAGCAGGCACCCGCCGACTCCCCGGCGCCCGTGGTCGGGATGGACGGCGAGCTGGTCGAGGTGGAGCTGCCCGTCGACCAGGCCGACCATGGCGAACCCGATCGGCGGGTCACCCGCGACGAGCACCCGACCGGGGTCCTCGGTCTCCTCGATCATCGTGGTCCCCGGCGGGAAGGTGATCCCGACCTCGGCGAAGATCCCGTCGGCCGCGACCTCCACCGCCACCAGCCCGGCCAGCTCATCCGACCGCGCCCAGCGGACCTCGGTCGCAGTCGAAGATCGAGTGCTTGTCATGGAACCGGAGGATACCGCGGCACCGCGCGCAGACCATGAGGGTCATCCGGTGGGACCTGCCCACCTCCTGCCGGAGCTCGGTGCCGTGACCAAGCGGTCAGGCAGGCTCGGATCCCGTCGTGGTCGCGCGACGAACGGCCCCCCGGGGCCCCTGGGAGCCCCGGAGGGCCGAGGAGCGGCGCGGCGAGGACGTGTGTGGTGCACCGGGCCTCGTCACACCCGTCAGAGGTCGAGAAGGGGCTCCAGGCCGACGGTCAGGCCGGGGAGCTCACGGACCCGGCGCACGCCCAGGAGCACGCCGGGGGTGAACGACGAGCGGTTCATCGTGTCGTGGCGGATGGTCAGGATCTCTCCGGCGCCGCCCAGGATGACCTCCTGGTGGGCGATGAGCCCGGCCAGCCGTACCGCGTGCACCCGCACCCCGTCGACGTCGGCGCCGCGGGCCCCGTCCAGCTCCGTGCTGGTGGCGTCGGGCATCGGCGCGGAACCCGCCTTGCGCCGGGCCTCGGCGATCAGCTCGGCGGTGTGGCGGGCGGTGCCCGAGGGCGCGTCCGCCTTGTTGGGGTGGTGCAGCTCGACGATCTCGGCGGACTCGAAGTAGCGGGCGGCCTGCTGGGCGAAGTGCATCATGAGCACCGCCGCGATGCCGAAGTTGGGGGCGATCAGCGCGTTGACGCCCGGGTTGGCGTCCAGCCAGCCCCTGACCGTCGCCAGCCGCCCGGCGTCGAAGCCCGTGGTGCCGACCACCGGGTGGACCCCGTGGGAGATGCACCACTTGAGGTTGTCCATGACGACGTCGGGGTGGGTGAAGTCGACCACCACCTCGGCGCGCTCCAGCTCCTCGATCGGGTCGCCCTGGTCGACCGCCGCGACCAGCTCCAGATCGTCCGCCGCCTCGACGGCCTTGCACACTTCGACACCGACGCGCCCTCGGGCGCCGAGAACTCCAACCCTGATCACGGCCCCAAGGCTATACCGTGCGGGCCCGCCGGACTGTCGCGGACCACCGGGTCCGGAGAGCCGCCCCGGAGACGCGGACGGCCCCGGCGCGGGACCAGGCCCGAGGGCGCGGGCGAGCGGGGCGGGGGGCGCCCCCAGCAGCCCCGGAGGCGCGGGCCGGCGCGGATAGGGAGGGGGGGGGGGGGGGGGACAGTGG
>NZ_JBEOZN010000025.1:0-87254 GCF_040298085.1 Streptosporangium sp. NPDC001681
GCATGCAGTACCGGCCCGACCTCATTACCGGCTTCTTCAACGAGACCGGTCTGCCCTTCGAACTGGCCTAACTCTGGAGATTTAAACTCAGTAGCAGCGGAGTCAGCATGACCGGCCCAGTGGTCATCTTGGCGAAGGAAGGTCTGGTGAGCGTTGCAGGTCGCTGCGGCTCAATGCGGGGCAGCCAAGGATGTCGGTCAGCACCGTCCGTTGCCTGCCGGTCAGGTCGTTGGAGAACACAACGGCCGCGGCCTGGGTCTCCGTACGGGCCTCTGCGATCTCGCGCACCTTGCCGGTGCTCATCAGCGTTCGCGATGAGTAGGGCTGATCCATGTTCGCCTGACCGCCTGGAGCCTGGCCCTTCTTGCCGCCCGAGACGCCTCGGCGTTGCACGAACCGCCGGACGACTCGCCCACCCAACTCGGTGATCTCCGCAGCGAGATCATCCATGAGGTCGGCATGATCCTTCCGCTTGGCGGAGAACAGACCGGCGATCAATACGTCGGCGTCCGCCACCAGATTCGTCAGGTGGGATGCCGGCTCAACGCTGGACCGCCGACGTTCTCTCCTCTGCCGATGACGCCGGTGACTCATACGCCTCAGCGTAAGTAGTTTCTGCGAGCGGCACGGTATGTGGTGGCCGTGCCGCGCAGTCAGAGCGTCGGGCTGTCGCCGGGGGCGGCCACCCGCAATGCGCCAGCCTTCGGCCGCCGTCTTCAGCGTGCGGAGCAGGTCTTCGTGGCCCTTGCGGAGCTTGGAGCTGCTGTAGAAGAGCGTCAGCAGGCTGCGGGCGGTCATGTCCGGCCCCCAGGGCGGGGACGATCCGGCGGAATTCCGATGCTGATGGCGGAAGGCCAGGCGTTCGCCGTTCAGCTGCCAACCATCGGCTCTCGCCCGAACGGCAGGCCATTGGATGCGGATTCGGAGAACGGTCGTGCCGGGCGGGCCGGTCAATTCTCCCTGTAGAGAGGGATTCCCTTGCCGAGATTGGCACGCGCCTTGAAGGAGATCGGCGCCTCGTTCCGCGCGATGGTGAAACCGCGCACGCTCCAGGTGATGCTCGCCGTGCACGCGGGCGCGTGAAAACTCATTATCCGGCCCTGGCTGACGCCCGCCTGTAGCAGCGCGATGTCGAACTCCAACTTGATCCCGAAATCGACCCGGGCGACTCGCTTGCCGTCCAGGAAAACCTCGACGTATGGGGCGTGGTTGGATGTGATCTTGTGTTCGGCCAGGCGGACCAACTGTGTGCTGCCCGGGTTCTCGACCGTTTTTCGGGCGGCCAGGCGCAGCTCGCGGTACTTCGACCAGCCGCCGAGCAGGCACGTGCCCAGATCCAGGCCGCTCAGCAGTTCGCTTCCTGCCTGTGCGACGTTGCCGTTGAGCGCGTCCCTGAAGGCGGTGTCGGCACGCCGGGCGCCGCCTCGGATCGTCTGCAGCATCCGCTGCGCGTCGATGGCCTCGCCCAGGGCCTCCGCGGCGTAGCGGGGATCGCCGAAGAGCAGCAGGTCGGCCGTGCTCGGATCGGTTTCGATGGAAACTGTCACGGGAGGACCTTTCTGAGTTCCTGGCGACCGGGGTCGGCGTATGTCTCGACTCGGATATCCGGTGAGCTCACCGACCTGCTGCGGTGAATCTCCACCCCGGGCGTGAGATCGGGGTGAGGAACGCAGTGGATCGCGAAGGTGTGGGGCCTGCTCTGCCGAGCCCGCTTCTTGCGGGTACGGCGACGGCGGATCAGCGACCAGACGAGGAGCAGGATCAGCAGCAGGCCGGCGAGTGCGGCCCCGCCTTCCAGACTCAGCTCCGCGCTGGCGTTGCCCGGATTCGGGTTATCCTCCAACGCCTCAAGCCACACCGTCACCTTGGTGGCTCTGGCGACCATGCTGTCTTCTGAAGGGTCCTGGGTGACGACCTTGCCCGCACGAGGGGAATCTGGATCCAGCCGCAACACCAGGCCTACGGCGGCAAGCTCCTTCTTGGCTTTCGCCCGGTCGAGGCCCGTCAGTGACGGCACGACGACGCGGGGCTGCTGTGACCTGCTCGGCGTGGGCTTCAAGGTCTGCGGTGTGCTGGGCGGGCTGGTCTCCGGCAGCGAGGTGACCGGTGCCATCACATCAAAGTCCACGCTCGTGTCGTAGGGCACGAGCGCGTCCTCGCCGGGGTTCTGGTTCACCACCTTCCAGCCGGGGGCCGCGTCGCTTGGCTGGAAGCCGGGGGTCGGCAGCCCGATCTGGGTGAGCTCGTCGCTGGCCTGTTGGAGGGTGAAGCCGATCAGGTTGGGCACGCGGGTGCCGAGTTCGAGCGTGGCCTCGCTGTCGCAATCCGACTGAGCGCTGATCACCAAAGGTGACCATGTGGCCGGGACGTCGGCAGGGTTCAGACTGATGTCGATGTCTCGGGCTTGAGTCCTGAGCCACTGCCGAGCTTCCTGGAGCGGCCACCCCACCAGGCCATTCACTTCCGCCAGGCAGCTGTCGCCGGTGTCATCCGGGGATTCTCCGCCGGGGGAGGTGAAAGGGAGAAATGCCGTCAGCGATACCATGAGAATGAGAAAAGGACGAACCATCATCCACCTCACGGGCCAATCGGCGAAGCGACTAATGGTCGTATATCACATGATAATACGTTTTGATAGTCCGTGCTCGTTTCTGTCGCCGTCGCGAAATTCGGGAAATTCCATGTCCCATGCCCGAATTTCCGCTCAGGTTGATCAATTGCGCCGTTATCGCCGGGGCCCGGCACGTTGCTTGGCCCCGCATGCCCACGAGCGCGCCGGATGCCTGGTGTACCGCGACAGGACCTGGATGACGCAGCTCGACGGTCACCTGGTCGAGAGTGCGCGGGGCACCGCCGCGGGAATGCCTACCTCGTTCTCGACGTCGCGCGGATCTCCGAAGTGGAGGTCGGCACCGGGACCGGCCACCCCACCGAACTGCTCTGTCACCGGCTCGGTTCCGACATGAGAAGGTCGCGATCATCGGTGAACGTCACCCCAGAAACTGCCGCGCGCCACGCAGTCTGGTCCGAAGCCGTCGCTGAGTCATGCCGCACTCCAAGCGCACATCCAGCGGGCCGGGCACGCCGGTGTCCACTCGCCGGCCTGAAGGCAGTTGGTCCGCGTCGAGTCCATCGCGTCGGGCGATGAGTAGCCCCAGCTCGTATCGGCTCACCGCATCGGCTCCAGCGACATGGTGGATCCCGTGATACTCGGATGCGGCAAGTTCGAGGAGCGCCGCGGCGAGATCGACGACATGCACGGGACAGCGCACGTCGTCGGTGAACAGCACTCCACTCGCCCTGCCGGTGGCCAGTGAATGCACCAGCGCCTCGTGCGGGGAATCACCGTCACCAATGATCAGGGATGTCCGGGCTATCACCGCGGTTGGCGCGATCGCGTTCACCGCTGTCTCGGCAGCGGCTTTGGCCGCACCATACGGGGTGATCGGGTCGGGGACGCACGTCTCGTCATAGCGAATCGCGGCACCGGAGAAGACCGTGTCGCTGGACACCTGGACCAGGCGTCCACCTGCCGCGGCGACAGCGAGAGCCACGTTCACGGCTCCAGTCGCCGTGGTCGTCCAGTCTGTCTGCCGGTACGCGGCGTTGATGACCACCTCTGGCTGAAACGCGTCGATCAGCGCGTCGACGTCCTCTCGTCGGCGTACATCGAGCGGCGACCACTCGACACCCGCGGTCTCTCCTGATCGGGTCAGGTAGGTCGCAGCCACCTCATGCTCGGCCACCGAACACTGCCGGACGAGTTCGCTGCCGAGAAAACCACTGCCACCGACGATGAGGAATCTCATGGCCGGTCACCATAATTGATCAGTCGCTCTGAAGCAGCCGACATACTCATCGGCACTCCGTTCCTACGGCGCGTCCGCGCGAACGTGACCGAACAGCAGGGCCAGGCAGATCCCGGCCAACATCCACGCCGCGTCGGCCGGGGTGCCCTTCGCAGGAGAGGAGCGCATCCCGAGCAGGTTCTCTACATCGGTGTAGCGCTGCTCGCGGAGGCCGTACGGACTCTGAGAGCAGTGCGTCCACCGGGCTTTAATCGGTGATGACGGCGTCTCGCGGGTCTCCGTAGACGGGGTTCCTGTCGTAGCGTTTCTCGGTGACGAGCAGGCGGATCACCCCCTTGGCGTTCTCCTCCGCCTCCCAGACGATCCAGTCGTCGCCGACGGGCTCCTCCTGCGTGCGCTCCTCGCCGTAACCTCCGGGGTTCCCCGGCGGGATGGATATGATCAGGAAGATGACCTTCCTGCCCCGCTTCTTGAGCTCCGGCAGGACCTCGCCGACGGTCTTCTCGTCCACGCGGAACCCCTCCAGCGAGCGGCCCTTGAGCGTCGCGCTCCGGAATTCCGATCTGATCTCCGTTGGGTCGGGGGCAGGCACGGGCACGCAGGACGCCACCGGCCCCTCCATGAGATAAGTGCTGGTGCTGCCGCCTTTCCCGCTCTCAGGGGCGCTGATGGTCCAGACGAAGGTCTGGCCCGGTCTGAACAGCTTGGTGTCGATCCGCATCTGCCAGCCGTGCTTTTCGCCGGGGATGTTCTCCGGCAGGCTGTACAGACCTTGGGGGATGTCCATCACGTGCTTGCCACGCGGTTGGCGGCATCGCTGTCCCCAGGGAACGTAGTTGACGATGGCGGGAACATCGAGGTCCTTCAGCCGCTTCTCCAAGCCCGCGGCATCACGGAAGTCACGGACCTGAATGGTCACCATCCCGTTGGCGGCCTTGGTGACGGCCCAGGAGCTTGACCCTCCGGAACCGTTCTCCAGCAGGCTCGGGCCCAGCACCGCACCCGTGGCGAGCACGACCGCGGCCGCCAGTCCCAGGGCAAGCCGTCGGGGAGCGTACCTGCGGGTCCTCGTCACCGTGCCCGGCTCTTCCGAGGTGATCGCGGCCAGCAACGCCTGCGCCTCCGCGTCGGCCGGGCTACCTCCCTGCCTGCCAGGCTCAACCCTGGCCAGCGACTTCACCGCCTCGATCTCGTCGATGTTCTTCATAGCGGCCTTTCCGTCGGTACCAACCGGCTCTCTGCGGTGAAGCGGACACCGGCCTCTGCGAGGGCTCGGGAAAAGCGCCTGCGGGCACGGTGAAGCCTGATGCGTACGGCATTGCGCGACACCCCGAGTGCTGTCGCGATCTCCTCGCGATCCAGGCCCTCCCAGGCGACCAGCGACAGCAGTTCGCGGTCATCGTCGGACAGGGTCCGGAAGACCTGTCCGATCGCTTCGAGCTCGACCTTGCTGTCCGGGGAGTCTCCATACAGGTCGGCCATCTTGGCATCGAGCCCGGTACGGCGTGCCCGTCGGCGGTTGTCACCTCGGTAGTGATTGGCCAGTACCTTGCGCGCCACACCGTACAGCCAGAGCGTGGCCTCCTCTCCCTCCGGCAGCTCGTCCACCCGCCGCCAGGCAGTGGTGAAGGTCTCCGCCACAACGTCCGCCGCGTCCTGCGGTGAATCACAGCGGCGCGCGGCATAGGCCGTGATCTGGCCGTAGGCCTGGTTGTAGACAGCCTCGAATCTGACCAGCCGCTCGTTATCCACGGGCGGTCCCATGGCAACTCTCCTCATCAACTCACTTAACGGACAACCCTGCCTATGTGCGCGGATGAAGCATCATTTCCAGTCACCACGAAAAAGTTGCCCCGTCTCACCTGGCCTTGCTCGACGCGAGGACGTGAGCAGGTCAGATGCAATCTGACCGGGAAAGGCGAGAGGGCAGTCCTGGTCGGTGTTGTCGTTGAGATGTGAAGCGAGGGCCCTGCCTCACCCGGTGTTGGCAGCCAGTCGCGTTTCGGAGATCCTGCCTGACCGCGGCGATCACGCCGTACACAGTTCGCGGTGCCGCGTGGGGGGACGCCGTCATGCTCGCCCCCGTTTCATCGAGGCGGGCCACACCCCGGAGCAGCCCGAGGCGCTGCTGGCCCGGGTACCGGCCTGGCGGTCCGCGCCCGCGGACGCGGTCACCGGCCTGGCCGCGCTGTGGACGCTGTTCCGGCTGTACAAGGCGCGGTTCGGCCCGGTGGAAGGGCGCGATTTCCGTGCCCGCGCCGCCGAGGCCGGGCGGGCCTGGGTGCTCTACCGCTCACTCTGACGGGACGGCCGCACGGAACAGGTCGAGGGCCTCGACGTGCTCGGGATGGAACGAGAGCCGATACTCCCCGCCCTTGGCGGTGGTCACCAGGACCCTCGCCCAAAAGTCCTTCTTGTCGTCGTGATCGAGCACGTCGATCTCCGCTCCCGCCAGGGGAATCACGACCTGGGCGAACTTCGCCTCCTTGTCGATGGAGAGCACGACCTTCGTCGTCGACACCGTCACGAAGCCGAAGAACTCCTTGCCAGGGGCGGGGGTCTTCGGAAGCTGAACGATCCCCCCTTCGACGGTCACCGATCCGTCCGGGTGGCGGATAGGCCGCCGGATCCAGCGCTCCACCGGAGAAAACCCCACACCGCCTAGCAGCACCGCCAGGACGGCCATAACGGCACCCGCGATGAACCAGAGGACTTTGAAGACTCGTGTCATGCTCTCAGCACCCCCGCACGACTAACGTCCGGGTTCGTCCCAGTGGTTCCTCGCGGTGGAACACGGTGCTGCTTGCCGCGTTCGCTGGCACCTCATCGTCGAGCGGTTCCCGCGCCTCGTTCAGCGACTGTGCCCTGATGCGGAGCAAGTCGGACTGCGGCTGATCACCGGACCGGTCCCCGTCCGCGCGCTTCCTGGCCGTTCGATCTCAGCTTGACTTTGCCGTTGCGTAAACATCTACCGTCATGGACGAGCCGGAAGAACCGGCTCGGTGATGGTGGGGAACAGGTGGGCAGGCCATGGCATGGTCGATCGCACAGGTGGCGCGGATGTCCGGAGTGACGTCAAGGACTCTGCGCCATTATGACGAGATCGGGCTGCTGACACCTGCCTGGGTCGGCGGGAACGGCTATCGCCACTACGAGGAGGATCAGCTGCTGCGACTGCAGCAGATCCTGGTACTGCGGGAGCTCGACCTCGGTCTCGCCGAGATCAAGGAAGTCATCGACCGGCACACCGATCCGGTGGCGGCATTGCGCGAGCACCACCGGCGGCTGCTGGGGGAGCGCGACCGGCTGGACGCGGTGGCCCGCATGGTGGCTCGTACCATCACCGACCTCCAGGAGAACGAAAGGAAGGGCGGCATGTCCAAAATCAGTAGGCCGGAGAATCTGTTCGAGGGGTTCGACGGGGCGCGGTACGGCGCGGAGGCCCGCGAGCGGTGGCCGGGGCAGTGGGAGCGGTCCGGGCAGCAGGAGCTCCTGGACACCCTGACTCCGCAGGAGATCGACCGCATGCAACAGGAGGCAACGGCGGGAATGATCCGGATGGCCGAGTTCATGGCCGCCGGCACACCTGCTGATGACCCCGTGGTTTTCGTCGAGCTCGACGCTCACTACCGGCAGATGACCCGATTCTGGACGCCGACCGCGGTGGAGTACGCGCATCTGGGCCAAATGCAGGTCGATGATGAGCGGTTCAGGGCGAACTACGAGCGGATCGCCGAGGGCCTGGCCGTGTACATGCGCGACGCCATGGCCGCATACGCACACGCCCGGTTGAGCTGAACCTCGCTGGATGAGGGTTGAAGGAGCTGCAGATCCTTCAAACCATCGCCTCGGCCTAGACCAGTACCGCCGCGAACACACAAGACGCAAGCGAGAAGGCGGTCCGAAGTCTCTTCGCAGCGGACCCAGAACGCCCTGAAAAATTCAGCGTTCCGTCATCCCCGGTCTGCTCCAGATTCCTCCGTACATGCGAGAGCGCTTCAGACGATCGGTGGACATCTGGGGGGCACGTGACGATATCGAAGAGGGGATCAAGGCGCGGATCAAGCGCCAGGACGTCCTGTACGAAGCGGACGTTCACATCGTGATGACCGAGGCGGCGCTGCGGTATGGGACGGCACCTCGCGAGATCCTGATGGAGCAACTGGACCGCCTGTCCGTCGCGACGTCGCTGCCCAGGTTGAGACTCGGCGTCATCCCGCTACGGGAGTCGTACGCGGCCACGCCTCTGCACGGATTCCACATCCTGGAAAATAGAACCGTGCTCGTCGAGACCTTCGCCGCGGAGCTCACCCTCACCCAGCCCAGCGAGATCGAGATCTACGTGAAGATCTTCGATTCCCTGGCGGGCGTCGCCCGCTACGGCCGCGAGGCTCGCGAGGTCATCGCTCGGGTGCTCGATGACCTGCACGCCGAAGCCGAGCCCCGCGACTGACGGCTACCGGTCCCGGGTGTGGACAGGTTTTCGAGCAATCTGGAGCAATCTCGTTGACCCGCTGTGAGCGGGTTCCTACCGTCGGAACACGCCCTCACGGACGGTCAGGTCTAGGGCTCGGTCGAGAACGCGCTCATGAGAAGGTCGCGATCATCGGTGAACGTCACCCTAGAAACTGCCGCGCGCCACGCAGCCTGGTTCGAAGCCGTAGCTGAGTCGTGCCGCACTCCAAGCGCACGTCTATCGGGCCGGGCACGCCGGTGTCTGCTCGCCGGCCTGAAGGCAGTTGGTCCGCGTCGAGTCCATCGCGTCGGGCGATGAGCAGCCCCAGCTCGTATCGGCTCACCGCATCGGCTCCAGCGACATGGTGGATCCCGTGATACTCGGATGCGGCAAGTTCGAGGAGCGCCGCAGCGAGATCGACGACATGCACGGAACATCGCACGTCGTCGGTGAACAGCACTCCACTCGCCCTGCCGGTGGCCAGTGAATGCACCAGCGCCTCGTGCGGAGAATCACCGTCACCAATGATCAGGGATGTCCGGGCTATCACCGCGGTTGGCGCGATCGCGTTCACCGCTGTCTCGGCAGCGGCCTTGGCCGCACCATACGGGGTGATCGGGTCGGGGACGCACGTCTCGTCATAGCGAATCGCGGCACAGGAGAAGACCGCGTCGCTGGACACCTGGACCAGGCGCCCACCTGTCGCAGCGACAGCGAGAGCCACGTTCACGGCTCCGGTCGCCGTGGTCGCCCAATCTGTCTGCCGGTACGCGGCGTTGATGACCACCTCTGGTGGACCCGCGTGTCCTGGACGATCCGGCCGGGCTGTTCGTGGGGCAGCTGGCCGCGCCGTCGGCGGTGAGACTGGGTGGCGGTGAGGAGGTCGCCCTGCTGGACGTGGCCACCGGTTCGCAGGCCACCACCCGGCCCGACCCGGCGGGTGGGTGGACGGTTCGCCAGCACGGTCCGTTACGGCTGTGGGACGCGGTCGAGGACGCCGTCCTGCTCTGGCAGGGTGCGGGATCTCCGCACCAGTCGGCGTACGGGCTCACCGTGAGCGGGGACCGTCAGCGTGTCTGGCTGGGCGACCCCGGCGGGCCGAGCTGGGACCTGCCCGTCTGAGTTTCCCGGCCGCCAGCGCGGCCCCTCGTGTCGGACCGGCTGCTGGACTCCTTGGCCGCGTGCCTGCTCGCCGAAGAGCTGCCCTACCGGAGCATGTACGAGACGGCGCTCGGCAGGTTCAGCCCCGACGCGCTGGAGGGGGACACCCTTCTCCACTACGACCTGCACTCCGGCAACTTCCGGATTGATGAGGGGCGAACGTACGTCGTCGATTGGGCGTTCGCGGTGCGCGGTGCCGCGTGGGTGGATGCCGTCATGCTCGCTCCCCGTTTCATCGAGGCGGGCCACACCTCGGAGCAGACCGAGGCGCTTTTGGCCCGGGTACCGGCCTGGCGGTCCGCCTCCCACCGCTCTCCCTCCAACCGAACGTTCGCCGAGGCGCCCGCGTTCGACCGCCGCGCGCGTGCTGGGCGATGGAACGGAAGCGCACGCCAGTAGACCTATGACCGAGAGCCTTCGCCACCATGGTTGAGCTGCGGGAACGGGCTTAGGACTGCTAACACAATGAGTTGAGGCGTCGCCAGCAGATCAGGGCGCAGCCGAGGCTGAGGAAGGCCTCGTGGATGTCGGCACGAACTTCCCAGCGGATCCGTAGCCGGCGGAAGTGATGCAGCAGAGCGAAGGTCTGCTCGACGACCCAGCGGTGTCTGCCCAGGCCGGAGCCATGCTCGGTGCCGCGCCGTGCGATGAGTGGGCGAACGCCCAGGGCGCGAACCTGCTTGCGGTACTTGTCGTGGTCGTAGCCGCGATCGGCCAAGACGACCTCGGGCCGGTGGCGGGGCCGTCCGCGCTTGCCGCGTACCGGCGGGATCGCCTCCAGCAGCGGCACCAGCTGGGTGACGTCGTTGCGGTTGCCGCCGGTGAGGATCACCGCGAGCGGGATGCCGGTGGCGTCGGTGATCAGGTGGTGTTTGCTGCCGGGCCGTCCTCGATCGACCGGGGACGGCCCGGTCTGCGCCCCCCTTTTTAGAGCTCTGACGTGGGAAGAATCCACCGCGGCCCGGGAGAAGTCGAGGGCGTCGACCGCGCGCAGCTTGGCCAGGAGCACCTCGTGCAGGCGTTGCCGGACGCCGGCCTTGTTCCACTCGTTCAGCCGCCGCCAGCACGTCATGCCCGAGCCGTACCCCAGCTCCTGGGGCAGGTGCTCCCAGGCGATGCCGGTGTAGAGCACGAACAAGATGCCCTGCAGGGCAAGGCGGTCATCCAGCCGCTTACGTCCTGGCCAACGGGCTCGACGCTGATGTTTGGGCAGCAGCGGTTCGATGACCGCCCACAGCTCATCGCTGACCTCCCACGGCTTCAGCCGTGCCACCTGCCCACCCCTCTCGCCGTCGCTACAGCGAGAGATCAAAGCACAACAGGGATCATTGAGACCTTTCAGCTTTCTGAATCTGCTCCAACACTCCCATGAGCGCGCCCACCCGGCGACCTTCGTAGTCACCGAGCCGGAGCATGCCGATCCGGAAGATGGCATCCCTGGCCGCGGTCACCGCGTCCTCCTCAAGTGCCGCTTCCAGGACACCCACCGCCCGGTATCGCATGTGCCAGCGTTCTACCGTCGGGCGCGGCGCACCAGAGTGCGGGCTCTGACCCAGCAACTCCTGGCCAAGGAAGCGTACTTCGGCACGCAACTCGGCAAGGAGTTCCGGGACGGGCGCCTGCGCCAGAGCGTCCAGGACCCGGTTGACCAGCGGCACGTCCAGGCCGCTCAACTCGCAGGCGGTCTCCGCCACCAAAGCGGCGATCTCCCGTGTTCTTACGGGGTCGGGGTCGGCGATGAGGTCAGCCACGCGCGGGTCGGCGGCGAGGTAGGCGAGATGGTCGCGCTTGTCCTGGTCGACCGAGGGCGCACCGGTTGTTTCGGGAGGCGCGTCCAAGATGGCGCTCGGATGCTCAGCCGCCAGCCACTCCGCGTCCAGGCGCTGACCGGTGACGATCTCCCCCAGCGCCAGTCCCGCACTTCGGGGATCGTCCTCCGCTGCCAGCTCCGTCCAAGCCGACAGCGCGTCAGGAAGGTCTTCGGGGTCTTCGGGGTCGAACAGGTCCATCATCGTCAGCACGTGGCCGTGCTCGGCGTAGGCGAGTTGCCCGTCGCCGTTGTCGTTCCAGAACACGCTCAGCGCCCGTCCTTGACGGGACAGTTGGGACAGGACCCCCGGGCGCGATCCCTGAAAGCCGTTAGGTTCGACCAGAACGGTCCAGCGTCCCCGGCTTCCAGCCATCACCGCTCCGGCATGGACGGGGAGCGCGTCGTAGGCGGCCTGAACCGTCTGCGCGTACGTGCGCTTGCCCATCCCGTCCTCGCGCTGTCCCACGGTAACGAGCGCGTCAGCGGCCGGCAGAATCTCGATCCAGGTGACGCATAACGGTACGGTCAGCACTTCCTCCACCAGCTCGCGATAGTGCACCAGCATGCCCAAGTCCGGTCTCGCCACTACCCACTCCTCACGCCGCCGCTACAGCGAGAGATCAAAGCACAACAGAGATCATTCTGTTAGGAACTCTTAGCGTGCGTTTTCGTTCCATCACACTCTGACCCCCGCGGCGGCGCCGGTCAGCCCAGGGGTCAAACCCGCAGGCGTGGTGCGTGTACCTGCGTGGAGGAAAAGGACTGAAAGGACGGACAGTGCTCAGAACAGCCAGTCGAGCAGGCCGCCACCGCTCTTCGGCTTCTCGCTCGGAGCCGGGTTCTCGGCCGGAGCCGGGTTCTCAGCCGGAGCTGATTTCTGGCTCGGGGCGGGGTTCTCAGCGGGAGCGGAGTCCCGAATCGGAGCCTGGGCCGTCTGCGAGGGAACGGGCTCGGCGGAGACCTGCGGCCGAGGCTGCACGTTCTTGGCGCCGTCATCCCTGCGCTCCCCGGCGGGCTCCGGAGCCGGTTTCACCGGCGGAGTGCTGAGAGTCGGCGTCGGCCGGGGGACCGGACTGCGAGACGCCTGAGTGTAGGAGGTCGTCGGTTCGGGAGTGACGCTCTGCTCGACAGCGGACTCCGTCGCCTCCTCGGTCTCCTCGGCCGGGAGGTCCGCCGGATACGGCTGCGGTCGCTCGCCCGTCGCGCAGTTGACACCGGGCGGACATGCGGCGTCCGGCGTCGAGCCCACGGTGGAGGACAGCATCCAGCCGCCCGCGAGTCCCGCCACCACGACACCCACGGCGACCGCCAGGAACACCTTGCCCCGGGGCTTCTCGTCGTCCGGCTCCCCCGTCCAGCCCGATCCCAGGAAGCCGCGCGTCTGCTCCGGGTCCTGGCCGACCTCGCGCCAGGAGCGCTCGTCTTCCTCGTCGAAAGCCGCGGTCTCCTGAAGTTCGTCGCCGTGAACGGACACCGAGGTGTAGCCGTGGACGGACCCCTGCGCGTCACTCCGGGCGGACGCCTGCGTGTCACTCTGGGCGGACACGGGGACATCGCTCTGGACATACACCTGGATGTCGCCGTGGACAGGCACCTGAGCTGTTCCCGAACCCCATCCATCCGACAACACGTCGCCCCCCGTGCGGCCAGGCTCACGCTGCGACACCGGTCCCACCGGGCCGGTCTGCTCGCGGAGATCCTCTCCGTACGACCGTTGGTTGTCGTCGCTCCCCACAATGCCCTCTCTGGAACGGATCTTTGCCGGACATCTTCCTAGCAGATCCGACATCGTTTTGTCCGAAAAATTCACTACACAGCGGGAATCGAATGGATTCCCGCTCGGGCGCGTCAGGCGGCGCCTGGCCGACCGGCTCGGCACTACCCCCGGCCTCGGCCGCCGTACCGATCCGCCACGGACGCCGCTCTCGCCCCGCCGGCCCCTGAAGGGATGAGGGACGCCGTCAGGTCCCGGCGGCACGCGCCGGGGAAACAACCCGCGGGGCGGCCATCGCCCCGGGGAACGGGACCGTATCCAGAGATCAATCCTCGTTCTACACTCGGTACGGCCAGTCCCCCGGCCTCATTTCATCTGGCAGGACACGAAAAAGCGGAAGGGAACATGAAAGAAAAAGAGGAGCGCGCCGCGCGGGTTTACGAAAGAACCAGCACCCTCGCGACGGGAAACGTGTTGGCGCAGGGTGCGAGCGGGTTCTTCGGCGGCGGAGCGAACCTGGTCGTCGACGTGATCGCGATTCCGTTCTACATCGACCTGTGGAACGACGTACGGAGCATCTACGGCAGGGGCCACATCACCGCGGAGGCCGCCAAGGAATACCTGAAGCCGAATATTCCCTTCCTCGCCCAGGACCTGCTCTGGGACAAGCTCGTCGGCTCCATTCCCATCGTGGGGATTCCGTTCAACATCGCCTTCGCCAAGGCCCTGACGTGGCGCCTCGGCGCATGGTTCGGCATGCTCTCGGCAATCGGCGGGGACAGTACTCCCAACGAGAAGATCACCGCGTCCACGATGGAACTCACGCGCAGAATCTTCCCCTCGCTGGGAGACACCTTCAGCTTCAAGGCCCCCGACAGGGACGTCTTCGTCTCCTTCGTCGCCTCCGTGGACGGCTTGACGCATCAGGAGGCCCAGAATCGGGCCGAGGAGGCACTCCGGGTGCTCCGCGGCGAAAAAGACACCCCGTCGTACTGAACAAGAAAGCCGGGGGTTACCCCGGGCCGCCCGGGTGCTTTTATCACGGGTCACACCTGCTTCACCCAGGTGGCGATCTGCGCCTCGTCGCACCGGGCCGCCCGGTGCGACGGTACCTGGAACGACCAGCCGAGTCGCTCCAGCAGGTAGGCCACTCCGCGGGGGGTGTAGGAGAGGTGGAACCTCTCGGCGATCAGTACGGCGACGCGGGTGCTGGTCCAGCACTGATCGTCCCAGCCATGCACGACGGCGCCCTCGTCCAGAAACGCCTCCAGCCGATCCAATTGCTCATCAGTGAGCTTGCAGCCGGTCCCAGCGGTGCACTTGGAGGCCAGCGCGGTCTTGCCGCCTCGTTTCCACAGCGCGTACCACTCGTAGGCGGACTTACGGGTGATGCTCAATAGTTGGGCGACCCGCGGCGGTGTGATCTTTCCGGCGAACATGTCCGCGGCCTGGAACCGCAGCGTCTCGCGCCGCTCCCGTTCCGGTGCGGACAGCCCCCCGCTTCTGTCGGAGTACCTCATACTTCCAGGCTGCCACCTGGATAAACGACCTCTATCAGGCGCCCGTCCTTAGGTCACGCCCGCATTTCTTGATCAGTACTGCTCCGTCACCAGCTCGGTTCCGACACGAGAAGATCGCGATTACCGGGGAACGTCACCCCAGAAACCGCCGCGCGCCACGTAGCCTGGTCCGAAGCCGTCGCTGAGTCGTGCCGCACTCCAAGCGCACATCTAGCGGGCCGGGCATGTTGGTGTCCGCTCGTCGGCCCGAAGGCAGTTGGTCCGCGTCGAGTCCATCGCGTCGGGCGATGAGCAGCCCCAGCTCGTATCGGCTTACCGCATCGGCTCCGGCGACATGATGGATGCCGTGATATTCGGATGCGGCGAGTTCGAGGAGCGCCGCGGCGAGATCGACGACATGCACCGGACAGCGCACGTCGTCGGTGAACAGCATTCCTCTCGCCCTGCCGGTGGCCAGTGAATGCACCAGCGCCTCGTGTGGAGAATCACCGTCACCAATGATCAGGGATGTCCGGGCTATCACCGAGGTTGGCGCGATCGCGTTCACCGCTGTCTCGGCGGCGGCTTTGGCCGCACCGTACGGGGTGATCGGGTCGGGGACGCACGTCTCGTCGTAGCGAATCGCGGCACCGGAGAAGACCGCGTCGCTGGACACCTGGACCAGGCGCCCACCTGTCGCGGCGACAGCGAGAGCCACGTTCACGGCTCCGGTCGCCGTGGTCGCCCAATCTGTCTGCCGGTATGCGGCGTTGATGACCACCTCTGGCTGAAATGCGTCGATCAGCGCATGGACGTCCTCTCGTCGGCGCACATCGAGCGGCAACCAGTCGACACCCGCGGTCTCTCCTGATCGGGTCAGGTAGGTCGCAGCCACCTCATGCTTGGCCACGACCCCGGAGGCTCGTAGCCCGCCTGTCCGATCGCAGTGACCGCGCTCGCATCCTGGAGGCGTCAGCAGCGACACGGTGCCGGGTGTCGATGCCGTCCTTAGCGAGTAGTTGGTAACGGTGGTCGAGGCTCCGCGCTGGACGTCGATCGTCAGCCTGCGACCAGGTCCATACGGAGGAACTCGGTGATACGGAGCAGCCTCGGTGGGCGTGCCACCTCGTCGGAGAGGGCCTGGAACGCCTCGTCTTCCCCGACGAGGCGTGGGGCGGCGAGTTCCACCTCCCTCCCGTCGACCCGGAGCCGCGCCCCGTCGGCCGCCAAGATGTTCTGCACCCAGTCCGAGCGCGATCCATACACCAGAACGAACAGGTAGCCGCCGTCGACAGGGTGCGCATCGAGCGGCGTGCGGTACGTCGTGCCAGAGATGCGACCGACGTGAGTCAGCACCGGCCACGTCCCGCTCGCGATCGCGCGAGGGTTGAACACCTGCTTGTTCACGTGCCCCCACCACTTCGGCATCGGCATCGGCATCTCCTTCCCTCGCTCCGGCGGGGCGCGTCGTGGGTCAGACGTTCGCCGGGCTCCCAGCTGATTCCCACCCGGGAGGACTTACATTAGTAAGGCAGCTTACGAGCGTAAGGCTGGCTTACAATTGTAAGGTTGTCAATCCCGCCCGCACTCTGGAGCCGTCGTGTCCCCACCACCACCGCTACCGCCACGGCAACCGCTCAGCAGAGGTCGCGTGCTGGAAGCCGCGATCCGGGTCGCGGATCGCGGCGGCGTGGAGGCGATCACGATGCGACGGGTGGCGCAGGAACTGGGCGTGGAGGCGATGTCGCTCTACCACCACGTACCGAACAAGGACGCGATCCTCGACGGCGTGGCCGACATGGTGTTCGCGGCGATCAAGCTACCCAGCGCCGAGTGCGACGATTGGCGCGACGCGATCCGTGCGCGCGCCTCCTCCGCGCGTGCGGTCCTGTCGCAGCACAGCTGGGCTCTCGGCCTCATGGACTCCCGTCGCAACCCGGGGCCGGCGACGCTACGCCACCACGACGCCGTCCTCGGTGTCCTCCGCGAGGCGGGGTTCACGCTGCCGATGGCCGCGCACGCTGTCTCGCTCATCGACAGCTACATCAGCGGGTTCGTTCTCCAGGAGGCGAACCTGCCGATGACGACGCCGGACGATGTCGAGGAAGTGGCCGGCAGCATCCTCGAGCACCTGCCGGCGGACGAGTTGCCGTACCTCACAGAGATGATCGTCGACCACGCCCTGCGGCCGGGCTACGACCACACGAGCGAGTTCAGCTACGGCTTGGACCTGATTCTGGATGCGCTCGAAGCTCGCCGGAGGTAGAGCCCCCGACACCGCTACGTGAGACTCACCTTGCCCCTCCCCAGAAACGCTCGCAGCGGGGACTGGCGGCGTGTTCAGCGATATCCAGCGAGGAACCCCCGGCGTTCGCGCCACGCAGGGCGTGCGCGCAGCCACATCAAAGACTGAAAAGCAGAAGGTCAGGTTGCCGCGAGGCTCGACCGCACTCCCCGCCCTCCGCAGCGGCCGCTCGACCGCTGAGACGAGATCGACTCGGCGGCCTCGTACACGAGTATCTGCAGGTCGCATGACATGACCGAGTTCTCGGCGCGCACAGCCGTCGCAACAAGTTGGGACGACGTGCACGTCAGCCGCGCCGGCCGTCGTGCTGGTGGCCCGTGGTCAATGTCTTTGTATCGAAGCCTCTTGTGATCAAAAGCATGGCCAAGACCAAGCTTTGTAGGGCCAGTGGCGCATTTATGGCTAGATAGATTGGCGTGACGACGTCAGCCAGACGAAACAGTACCAAGAAGCTCGCCAACATAGCTAATCCGGCCCCGATAAGTCCCCATGCGGACAACCAGCGAGGGACAAATCTCGACCGATATAGAATACAGAAAAACAGGAGATCTCCGAGGGTCAGCGAGATGATCAAAGCGACATGATTAACCAAGTCGCGCGCCGTCCGCAGCAACTCACCCAAGGTCTCCAGGTGGGATGTGTCTGAAGCGCCGGCTTGGGCGAACTCCTGACCCAGCACAAGAAACAAAGGCAAGAAAATCACGCCTATGAAATGGAACATCGCTGCGATCAGTCTAAATCCAAGGAAACCCAGACTGAGCGCTTCATTCTCCATCCTCAATGCCGGATACAGGAGCAGCGCAAACCCAACATAGGCGGGGATCATGATGAACTGAGAAACTGCGCCGACGATGACCTGGCTCTCATGTGCAGAAATGAGATCGAGATAGTGTGGCTCCTCGAGAGCGGGAACAACACTTAGCACGCCGGCGATCATGCCCACGATGACTAACGCGCCCGCAATTGCGGTTGCCTGCCTGCTTGTATTCATAACACTTTTCCCATATGTCGGCGCGGGCTAGCCGCTCCTTCTTACACCTGTAAGGACGTTGCCGACTCTACCCTTACACATGTAAGGCCACAAGGGTTCTGCTGCAGAAAGAGGTCCGGGTGCCCGGAACGTCGACACCCCGCCCACCGCTCAGCCGGCAGCGCGTGATCGAGGCAGCGGTGACCGTCGCCGCCGAGTGGGGCGTCACGGCGGTCAGCATGCGCGATGTCGCAGAGCGGCTTGGCGTCGAGGCCATGTCGCTGTACCACCACGTCGCGAACAAGCACACGATCCTCGACGGGATCGCCGACGCCGTCTTCGGCGAGATCGAGTTCCCAGAGCCAGACCTCTCGTCGGACCGGAGCCGTGGTCCCGGCCGGCCCTAGGAGCTGTTCGAGGTTCGGATCATGTGGTTGAGGTGAGGGGTTTCAGCCACATGATCGAGCCTCGGAGGTAGAGTCCGGCCGCGTAGCGGGTGGCCAGACCGCGCCAGGTCTTGATCTTCTGGAAACAGCGTTCGACGGTGTTGCGCTGCCGGTAGCGCTCCGGATCGAAGACGACGGGCCGCCGGTACCCACGGATCCGACAGCGACCTGCACATGGCGCAGTCTGGCCTGTTCGGCGGCGAGCCGGCCTTGGGCCGGACCGCGCCGGTCCGACCAGCGGTTCACCGGCCCAGTGTGAATCCTCCGATCACGGCCGCAGCCATGACCGCCACCAGCACGCCCGCTCCGATCTTCATCGATCTCTTTATCGCCCTGGATTCTGCCAGGAGGCCGAAGGAGAACAGCAGTATGGCCGGTATGAGCAGGACGACGCTCATCACCGGCACGACCCTCCATACGCCTCGGGTGCCGGTGGGGATGACTTGGTCTCCCAGCGTGCTGATCGCGGCCGGGAATGTCTCTCCCACCTCCGTGTCAGCCACGGTCTGCAGGACAACCGGTGCTCTGGCCGGGTCCTCGAACACGAACCGGGCCTTGCAGTCGTTGCGGGTGCCGTTGCGTCCGATCCGGTACTCCCTGCAGGACAGGACAGTCGCGGTCCCGGGTGCGCCTTTCATGCCGAGCGCCGTCCGCACGTCGGGCACGGTGGAGTCGATGATGAGGACCGGAAATCCCACCAGCGCGAAGAGCAGCATGAGCATCCCCAGCGCAGCGAACAGGTTCGCGCCGATCTCGCCGGTCCTTCGAGCCGTCGAGGAAGAGCCGTTCGTGTTGAGGTGCTGCTCCTGCGCCTTCGCGTGTGCTCGGGCAGCCTCCCGCCGTCGCCGCCCCTGCGCCCCCTCGTGCGCTCGGGCCGCTTCCCATCGCTGCCGTCTGTTACGGCGCTCCCGCGTCGTCTTCCCCATGATCAGATCGTGGACGGCGGCGCTTAAGGACTGGTTGCAACCGAATGGGACGGATGAAAGGAAAAACTATGCAGGGTGCGGCGCCGGCGACGCGCGAACGGTGACCCCTGACGACGCCTGAGTTCCAGTGCTTGTCGCAACACACCTGATCATTAGGGGCGTGTTGATGGCGAGGCGAGGACCCAGCGCAGGTTGGATGTCGAGTTGGAGTACTGACGGCTGGTGTTGTCAGGCGTGGGGACGGTCGATGCATGCCGTGCTGTAGGCATCGGACGCAAGACCAGGTGTCGGCCTGGCGGTCCGCGCCCGCGGACGCGGTGGCCGGCCTGGCCGCGCTGTGGACGCTGTTCCGGCTGTACAAGGCGTGGTTCGGCCCGGTGGAAGGACGCGATTTCCGGGCGCGAGCCGCCGGGGCCGGGGGAGCATGGGGGCGGCATCGCTCCCGCTGAATCAGCGGATTCGAGGCTGAGCGTCGGAAATACCTCCCGGTAGGCTGCCGCGATGAACCGTACTCGGCGTGCCGTCGGCGCCGTCGTGGGCTCGGCGGTAGGCGATGCGCTGGGCGCTCCCTTTGAGTTCGGCCTCGCCGGGGTGTTCTCCGCTCGGTTTCCCGTTCCCGGCAAGGAGAACGAGATGTGCGGTGGTGGCGGCTGGGACGCCGGGGAGGCCACCGATGACACGCAGATGGCCGTGCACCTGGCGGAGTCGCTGCTGGAGCGCGAGGGACTGGACCTGCCGGATATCTTCGCCCGGTTTCAGCGCTGGGCGGCCTGCGAGCCCAAGGACATCGGGCTGCAGACCGAGGATGTCCTGACCAACGGCATGCCCTGGGACCGTGCGGCCGCGACCCACTTCCGGACCAACCACCGCGCCGCCGGAAACGGCTCGCTGATGCGGGCCACCACCTCCGCGGTCTATTTCGCCCGTCACGGACAGGCCGCCACCATGGACGCCGCCCGCCGCATCGCCGCGCTCACCCACGGCGACCCCGCGGCGTGGGAGGGAACGGCCATCTTCCATGATCTGCTGCGCGTGGCGCTGGAGGGCGCCGATCCCGTTGCCGCGCTGCCGGACAGCCTCGCCCTCGTCGACCCCGATCACCGGGAGCGATACTCCACTGTTCTCACGCCGCGCTGGCACCCCGACGACGCCACCGAGTTCAACGGTGCCGTCTGGCCCTGCCTCGGCTCGGCGCTCTGGGCACTGCGTACCACTTCCAGCTATGCGGACGCGGTGCGCGTCGCGATCGACCTGGGTGGCGACACCGACACCGTTGCCGCGGTCACCGGCGGTCTCGCCGGTGCGGTCTACGGAGCCGACGCCATCCCCGTACGCTGGACCGAACCCCTGCACGTCCCCCTGCCAGGGGCCGGCGAGCGGGTGCTGCGCCTGCCGGAGCTGGTCGATCTCGCACAGCGTCTGGCGAGGTGAACGTACGGCGGCAACCCATGCACCGTCCAGCGTTCACGGCGGAAGGGGGGTCGTCGCGTGCCCAGGAAGGCGATCAAAGCTCTACGTCTCATACGTGTCGACCGGGTACCTGAGAAGCGGATCGCTACGCGAAGGCAACAACGGCATATCGCTCGTCTTGGATGGGCCGCCCCCACAAAATCGGATCGAGGAGCGACTCGACGCGCAACGTCTTCACCAGCGGTCGCAGTGCCTGCACAAGCTGCTCGGCCTCGACCCCGCCCATCCACGGCATCGACTCGGATCCGACCTCATAGGACTGCTCCTCACCCGGTTCGGCAGTCGCCCAGCGCCCCTCGATGAGCACCAAACGCCCGCCAGGGCGCAGCAGGCCGATCCATCGGCGCAACGCCTCCTGTGGATCAGGCAGGGTCCACAGCAGGTGACGGGAGAGGATCACATCAAAGGACGTCCCCGCCTGCGCGGGCGGGTTACTCGCGTCCCCCACCATCATCAGCGCATCGAAGCCGGCCGCAGTGAGCTTGCGCCGGGCCTGCTCGACCATCAGCGGCGCCAGGTCCACCCCGACCGGCCGGTGGCCCTGCTCGGCAAGCACCAAGGACAACGAGCCGGTGCCGCACCCCAGATCCAAGACATCGGCAGGCGAAGGAGGAATCCACGAGCGCAAGCGCTCTCCCCACGCGGCCTTGACTTCTGGATCGCGAAGACCATGGTCGGCCTCCTCGTCGAAGGAAGCGGCGAAAGCGTCCCAGAAGGACGCGATTGAAGCACTGGTCTCCGGCATCGGCCGATCATGTCACCCGTCACTGACAAGAAGACGGGGCAGGCTAAAGCTCTCCTGCCGGCTGGGACGGCTCCACGGTTCAGACGACGTCCACACGGGAGTGTTTGGCCTGGTCAGCGGGCTGGCGTCGAGGGTGAGACTGACGCAGGAGCAGGAACGCCTCAGGCGGACGAACAGCGACTGGGTCACGTCCAGCGAAGTGGTGTACGAGTTGATCTCCGCATGATCCTGTTTCTGCAAGTCAAGCGGTAAGCGTCTGCGGAATGGGTTTCTGCTGCCGGCCCGGTTGCGACCCTGTACACGCGGGAACCACGAGCCGGCGCCGTACTGCCGCCCGGCCTGCGCTGGAGCGGCGAGGTGGAGGTGGATCGTGCTGTTGCACGAGTACGTCGACGGCAGGGATGCCGGTCTGTCGCCCGGGTCGCCCACCTCGTCCGGTCGGCTGTACGGCGAGGGCGGGGTCACGTGGCCACCGGGCTCGATCCGGCGGCGGGGTTCGAACGGCGGCAAGATGTCGGCGCGGGCAGGTAGAAATCCGGTCCGTGGCTCCGACTCTCTACCGAGCGGGTCCCATCCAGGGGCCGCCGGAACAGGAGCGAAGCGACATGACAAAGGTGACGGCACAGATGTCGGTGTCACTCGACGGCCACTACGCCGGTCCGCGGCACAGCGGCGAGGCGAGGGACTGGCTGGAGTCGGCGGAGGCCGCGGGCTTCTACCGGGTCACCCGGTGGGCGACCGACGCCATGGCCTGGCGTGAGCGGCAGGGCTTCGCGGGCGGCGAGCGGGACGTCAGCTCCGACATCATCGCCGAGTCGTTCGAGGCCGCCGGGGCCTACGTCATGGGGCGGAACATGGCGGACGGAGGCGAGGTTCCCTGGGGTGACGAGCCGCCGTTTCGCGCGCCGGTGTTCGTGGTGACCCACCGCCCCCGCGAGACCCTGGTGCGTCAGGGCGGGACGAGCTTCACCTACGTGACCGACGGCATCGCCAGCGCCGTGGAGCAGGCACGCGCCGCCGCGGGGGGCAAGAACGTGGCGGTCGCCGGAGGGGGGAGCCTGCTGCGCCAGGTGCTCCGGGCCGGGCTGCTGGACGAGCTGGAACTGCATATCGTCCCGGCCGTACTCGGCACGGGGATGCGCCTGCTCGACGCCGGCCTCGACCTCGCCGAGAAGGAGGCGATCGAGCTCACGCCCACCAGAGTGATCCACACCCCCGAGGTCACGCACATTCGCTACACCGTCAACGGACGGGCCGCCCTCGTCCTCGACGACCGCGGTAGCGGCAGCGGAGTGAACGTCTCGTAGCCCTCCGAATCGGCCGGCACGTCTTTCTGGCGTGCACCCGCGAGTAGCGGGATTTCTGTACGAGAGTCACCCGACCTCCACCACGGGGGCGGAGGTCGGGTCGACCGGCAGGCCCGTTCCCAGGCTGGGGATTCCCACCGGTGACCCGGCCCGGCGCTCCACCGGTCCGGGCCGCGCGATGAGCCCCGAAGGTGATGTCTCAGGCGGGCTTCGGGGCTGGCGCACACCGGCTGGGAACGATCCATGTGCGAGTTTCGCTGAAGGGTGCAAGCCTCGTCGGGCGACCTGGAAGGCGGAATGACGTGAGTGAGACTGCGATTCGGCCGAACGAGACGACGGTGCCGTTGATGCCGTGCGCGTCGGTGGAGAATACCTTGGCGTTCTATGAGGCGCTGGGGTTCGAAGCCACCTACAAACAGAGCAAGCCCTATGTCTATCTGGCGCTGCGGTTGAGCGGATTCCAACTGCACTTCGGCCCGGCGCCCAAGGGGCTGGATCCGGCCCGGGAGGAGTCCGGAGGTTGCCTGGTCATGGTCGACGCCGTGGCGCCGTACCACGCGGCGTTCGTCGGGGCGATGCGCCGGGTCTACGGAAAGGTGCTGAGTTCCGGCCTTCCGCGGATCACCCGCTACCGGCCGGGCGCGTCCCGGTTCACGCTGATGGATCCGTCCGGGAACTCGATCATATTCATCCAGCGCGACGAGCCGGTCGAAGTGGAGTACGGCGGCTCGAAGGAGCTGACGGGCCTGGCCAGGGCGCTCGACAACGTCCGGATCCTGCGCGAGTTCAAGAACGATGATCTGCAGGCTTTCCGTGCGCTCAAGTCCGCGGTGCGCAGGCACGGCGCGGCCGCTCCGGTGGTCGAGCGGGGCATCGCCCTGTGCCACCTCATCGACCTGGCCGTGATCCTCGGCGAGCCCACCGATCCGTGGGCCGCCGACCTGCGCGGTCTGGAGCTCAGCACCGACGACCGGCGGCGCATCGAGTCGGAACTCGGGCATCTCCCCGGACTGCGGGAGTGGCTTCCCTGAGGAACACCGGACTACCCACAGGCCGCCACGATGACAGAGGGCACGCGGGCAGACACGCGACCGGCTTCTCCAACCTGGGGAGAAGGAGTTCGTCCAGGTGTGGCGGGCGGCCGTCGAGCTCCTCGACCCGGAGCCCCGCATCGATCGCCGCCCTGCGCGACGGTGAGACCCTGGTGAACAGCGTCAGCCCTGCTTCGAGACCTCCCGGGAAAGGCGGATCCTCCCGTTCGGCGGCCAGATGGTCACATGCGGCCAGTCACAGCGCGTCGTACTGGTCGTGGCGGGCATACAGCTCGGTCCATTCCTGCTGCGTGAGCTGTCGGCCGGAGGCGACGATCTCGGCGAGTTCCTCGAAATACGCCTCCCGGGGCGCTCCCGGTGCGAACAGCACCAGCATCGACGCGGGTGCGCCCGAGTTGTTGCTGAAGGCGTGCACCCCGCCCGGCGGCACATACAGGAAGTCGCCTGGTGTGCTGTCCAGCCACCGTTCCCCGTTGTACAGCGAGACGGTGCCCTCCAGGATGAAAAACGACTCGGAGATGGTCCGGTGGAAATGGGTGCCGGGGCCGTTCGGGATCGCCGCCATGTCCCAGCGGTACAGACCGAACTGGCCCGCGGTCGTCGCTCCGGTCGCGAGATAGCCGACCTGGGACTTGACCCCGATCGTGAGGTCCGGCCGCGTGTCGGCAGGCCGGTAGACCGCGCCGGCGGCACCATGATCGGCGAAGTACTGCGGTGGCGGATAGGACATCGGTGTGCTCACCCCGAGCGATAGATCATTTGCGACTGACCGCATGATCCTACGAAGTCGCAGCGGCCCATCAAAGATCTAATTCTTGCCTGCTCCATTGGGCCAATCCTGGCGCGAGCGGAGGTCACGACCACCACAGCCCCGGCTGCTCCTGGGCGGTGTCGTCCGCTTTCCGCAGTCGCGGCCGGGCGCGGGTTGCCTTGACGCCAGTGACAGGGTTCTAGCTTGGCTGCGACAACCGGATGTCGGTGGTCGCCAGCCGGCATGGCAGGCGACCGGCCGTTCATCGCGCCGGCCGACCGGAGGAGTGATGATGAAGTTCGGAATCAGCTACAGCACGCCCTACCACGGCATCGACCCCGACAAGATCGTGGCCTACGCCCAGCATGCCGAGGACTGCGGCTTCGAGTCGCTGTATGTTCCCGAGCACATCGCGCTGTACCCCGGTGCGATGGTCGGCCGCTTCGAGCTCCCGCCGTCGCTGCCTTACTTCGATCCGCTCGACTGCTTGAGCTTCGTCGCCGCGGCTACCCACCGGATCCTGCTCGGGACGGGGGTGCTGCTGCTGCCGTACCACCATCCGGTGGTCCTCGCCAAGCGTCTGGCGACCATCGACGTGCTGTCCAAGGGGCGGATGCGGTTGCTGACCGCGGGGCTCGGTGCCCTGCCCGGTGAGGCGCGGGCGGTGGGGGTCGACTTCAGCACCCGCGGCCGTCGTGCCGACGAGGCGATCGACGTGATGCGGCTGCTCTGGGCCGGCGGCCAGGACGGTGTCAGCTTCGACGGGGAGTTCTTCACCTTCGATGACCTGTGCCAGTTCCCAAAGCCCTACGGGGTCACCCACCTGCCGATCCACATCGGCGGATCGAGCCGGGCGGCCGCACGCCGCGCTGGTCGACGCGGCGACGGCTACTTCCCCGGCGGCGCGCTCGATCCGAACGAGCGTGCCATCCAGATGGACCTCGCCCGATCGACCGCCATCGAAGCCGGCCGCAACCCGGAAACGCTGGAGTACACGCGATCGGGGCCGATCGACATGACCGTCGATCAGGTGGAGGAATTCGCCGCTCAAGGCGTGACCCGCATCGTCGTGAGTGCCACCGCCACCGAATCCGACCGGCAGCGCGAGGAGATGTCCGCATTCGCCCAGCGGTTCGCTCTCCTCGAACACCTCCCAAGCTAGGGCCTGTTCTTCGACCGGAGCCGTCATCGGGCGCCCCAAGAGACAGGCTCATCGCAGGAACTTCGTGCCAACCGCCCCGTCCAGGCGAGCCAGTATCCGGGGCAGCAGCAAATTCAATGCCGCACCGGATGCCTCGTCGGTGACGGCGGTCAGGCCCCAGCCGTTTGAGATCGTGTACACCACCTGCCCCTCACTGCTTCTGTACTCCGGCGAGTCCGGTTTATGGTTGTATTTGTATGCGAGTGAGGTGTCGCCCAAAGGTGAGATAGCATGCCGGGTGAACGTCCAAAGACCGTCGGATCCGTACTCTCCGTATCTTGAACCCTTTTCGGAGCAGAGCTCTTTCGGCTCATGGAGCGAGTCCTGAGCCTTTTTGACGTCGGCTGGTGCGATACGACCAAATGCAATGGACACCAAGCCTCTGTTCTCCATTGTGAATTCCGCCTCGATGTACGGCGGAGCGATGTCGACGGTACGTTCGTTCAGGTTCGGAAGACAGTCGTAGAGGTTTACGTGACCAAAACCATCCATCCACCTTTCGTCCGACGCTCCGGACAGTCCGGCGATGTCTCCCAGTCCGGGGAGCAGTTGGAGCAGTTCGGCTTTCGAGTGTATGTTGACGCCCGTGCCGTCCTCCATGATTTCCGGCGCCGCTTCGCGCAGCACGTACTGCGACAGGGCGAAGGAGATCAGTCCTGAAACCGCAAGTATGGCCATGCGAAGGCCGGTGCTTACCCGCACATCCCCGCCTCACTTACTTTTGATACGATCCCAGCGATTGGGCCCCAGCGTGAAGTCGTACTGGTGAACGTACTTCCCGGACAGTCCTGAAACGCGAAAAGGTTTGTCCGGGCGATATATCGACCACGTTCTTCCTTGCGCTGCCAGGTCTATCTGGATATCCCACTCATACGTATGCGGTCCTGCGATGGTGGTTATCTCGAACACCTTGGATTCGCCCTTCTTGAGCAGTTCGCTCTGTGAGGCGAAGTAATATGCGCCGAGTTTGACGGTTGGCGAGAGTGAGTCCAGCACTTCCCGTGCGATAGGATTCGGCGACTTCAGGTCGAAGCCCACCTTCAAGCTCTTTTCTTCTCCTTGGGGGCCGTATCGGAATAATGTTCCTGATATGACGGGGGTAACCTTCAGGACCCTGGCCCGTATGCCTACAATTCTGACGGCCTCCGTTCGAGACCCTTCGATGATCAGCTTCGCCCCCTGAAGGTTGGCCTTGACCAGACGCGCTTTGACGGCGGAGTCGTTGAAGAGTTCGCCGCCATCGGACAGCTGTCGTGCCGTCTTGAAGTCAATGGCGTCCGCGGTCACCTGAGACCAGTCGTTGATGCCGGTCTCATCCTCTTTGGCCACCGCATGGATATCAGGGAGAAGCCGCTCCGAGGATATCTCTACTATCTTGGGAATGGCTGCGCCGATCGCCACGGTCAGTGCGGTGGCAAGAATGAAACGAGGGCCGGAAAGTAGTTTCTCGCCCAGACTTTTCGGTGGCGGGTCGTCGGGCGGAGTGTCCTGGCGGATTTGTTGCACATTCGGGCGAGCAGCACTCTTCCTCTTTGATTTCGACATGCGCTGCTCTCGTCAGAGGGGCCTGTGGATGGAGTCTCTCGTGTGTCCCTGCCGCGACATCGCTGAAAGTGCCGCCCGCATTACATCCGGTGAGCTGTGGCTCTGTCTAGACGTCTGCTACCTCCAGCGCCTACTCACCGCCGTCGGAGCCGGACACGCTCTCAACCTCTACGCCCGGATTTAACAAACCGCCGGTACGGCGACAACATCCTGCTTCGCGCCCGCTGCCAGAGCCGGGGCTTGAACTACGTCCTTGCCGTCTCCTGCGACCACCCGCTGGTCCTGGCGGGCGTCAAAACCCGCGCCGACGAGGCCTTCGCCGCCCTCGGAGCCGAAGGGTGGCAGCGGTACTCCTGCGGTGAGGGCGCCAAGGGCCGCCGATTCTATGACTGGGCGTGGATCCCGCTGAACGGCACCGAGTGGATGCTGGCCCGCCGCTCGATCTTCGACCCCTCCGAACTGGCTTTCTACCGCTGCTGGGCCACCCGCCCGGTTGGCTTGCCCGAGCTGGTGCGGGTGGCCGGATCGCGGTGGAGCATCGAAGAGGTGTTCCAGACGACCAAGAACGAGGTCGGCTTGGACCACTACCAGGTCCGCAAGTACATCGCCTGGTAGCGGCACGTCACCCTGGCGATGGTCGCCCACGCTCACCTCGCCTTTCTCGCCGCCGGCCCGCCCACCAGGCCCGCGTGCGTGCAGGGCGAGGACCAGCAGGGCCTCGCCACACAGGGGCCCGACCCGCAGGGACGATCACACTGTGACAGCGCGAAAAGCGACAAACCTGGCGAGCTGATTCCACTCACCGTCAACGAGATCCGCCGCCTGCACGCCCATCTTCACCAACCCCAGCACTCCATCGAACACCGGATCCGCTGGTCACGATGGCGGCGACGCCACCAAGCCCGTGCCCGCCGCTGCCACTACCAACGCCAGCGACGCCTCATAGATTACTAAATGCGGCTGGAGTATTAGGACAGGAACGGTTCTTGATGCTCGAAGTCGATGATGGCCCGATCGGCATAACGGCCACCTACGACGTCCGCTGCCTCAGCGGGACCCTCTGGACCGATGACAAGTTCTCGATAGGTCCACTGCTTTCGGGCCCCGGCACCTTGCCGACGCATTGACATACTAAGCCAAACCCCAGCAGAGTCTTCCGAAAATTCAGGCTTGAGACCGATCCAAGGATCCCGGGCAATCGCTTCATACAACCGCGGCCAAGTTGCCGAATGTAGCTCTCTAATGTATTCAAGGTATCGACCGCGGAGGCTATCAGGGTCGAGAGACCTAAGGTGCGGCCCACCTGGCCACGCCTCGACCGAGCCCGGAGGAGACGAAAGCGTGGCCGAGTCCAGCGGGACGGAATCAGACGGAGGCCAAGGACTGACCGCGAGCACTTCAGCGAGGAGGGTGGTGAAAATAGTTGCTTCGATTTCACCATGCCCTGGGATTCCATTGCTGGCGAATTCCGTGCGTCGGAGAATCAGTCGATGGAACTCCCAGGGCTCGTTATGGCCCGCCAGGGAGACGGTGGCCGTAGCCCAGAGCCCGACGCTGTCCACCGATGTAGAGAGGTCTAGAAGAGATCCATATCTGAAACTCTCCAGGTCGTCCTCCAGCTGCCGTCGCGCGACACGGCAGAATTCATCGATGTACTGATCGAACGGGCTCATCCTTCTACCTTAGGGGTAGAAGGCAGTGATGATGCCCTTCGGGCGTCCGTCGGGCATGCCATTCGCACTCTCGGTGTAGACAACCCTCATGCTGCTATAGCCGCCGTGGAGACCGCCGCTCACGTTGCAGGTAATCTTCCCGTTGTTGGGCTTCCCGCATGTCCCGTCATGGAAGGTGTGTTCTATATCGAGGATCATGTTATCCCACCCAACCCGGGTGACTTGCGCCTTGTGGCCAGCCTCGATGTGAGCCTTTCCGTATTGGGTGGCAGTGCCGTACCGGAGGGGCACGTCGCCCAGGTCGTAGAAGGTGGCGTAGATGTCTGTCGGGCTGTTGGCGGCTGCGACGGCGGGCGCGGCGATGAAGCCCACAGCTCCTACCGCGGTTGCTGCCGCTACCTGAGCTACAAGTCTCACGTACTTCTTTAGGTTCATGTCCATCCGTTCGAGAGGCTTTGACGGGTCCTGACTGTGACGCGCCCAGCATTCGTTTTCTAATGACTAGGAGAGCCCTAGGTCGATTTGTATAGAAACTGGTGCTGGGTGGGCCGCTAAATCACTAGCTCTCAGGATTTCAGGCGGCGTGCGTGAACAGGTAGACGTCAGCGATATCTCCGGGATGGGTCCAGCTGAATGTCTCCCGCTCCCCTTCGGGGCAGGCGTTGCGGCTGTACTCCCAGATTCCACCAGGGAAGTGGGCCTTAACCTGGGCGCACTGGGTGTCTGCGTCGGTGTCCTCGACCCAGCCGGTGACAGTAATGCTTCCCCTGCTGCAGCTCAGCCTCCAGAAGGCCTTTCCTCCGGGGACGCTGGGACTAAAGGTCTGGCCGCAGGCCCCAAGGGGGCGAACGGGGTCGCCCGAAGGGGCTGGCTGAGTGGGAGAGGCTGCGCTAGCAGCTGACGCGGGGATGACTCCGAAGCTGAGCGCTGCGAGCGAAAATGCGGCAGTAGCAGTAGCCAGCATGACACGCAAGAGAGTATCCTCTCGAGGGTAGGAGAAAGTGGTCCACGGGTGGGATTACTTGGGCAAAGGTGCCCACTCGTGGATCGATCCTGGCGGATCGGCCTTTACTATCTCTATAGGCGATCATCTTTTGCAAGGCCTTGACTCAAGGAATTACGTGTAGTCTTGTCGCGACTAAGGGTGAACCGCGTTCCTCATACTTTTGCAGGAAGCGCTCCTTTGTAGGCTCGACGATTGCACGTGAGTTACCGGTTCGCTCTCCATGAGTGGCGCTACCGGTGGTTTGTTAAATCCGGGCGTAGAGGTTGAGAGCGTGTCCGGCTCCGACGGCGGTGAGTAGGCGCTGGAGTTCAGGGGGCGGGGGCGCGTTGGACCAGGCACGCCAGTAACGCTGGAGCCGTATCCAAGGGGTGAGCCACCCGCGCACGTGGCGCAGCGCTGACGGCCAAGACGGCCTGAGCTGGGTATCGGAGCTGATTTTCCCCCCGATCCTCGACGGTCTGGCCGCCATTGGAATGGTTCTCACTCGACAGAGGCGGTGGTTCGCCGCCCGGACCCACGGTGCCACCGGGCGGGCCGCTTCCGGCCAACCAGGCGTGCCGGCAAAAGCAGAACGCGGCCATCACCAGCGTCTGGTGACGGCGGATCGCCAAGGAGGAACGGATCTGGAAATCGGCCCAGCCGAGTTCGTCTTTGACCTGCTTGTAGCCTTGCTCGATCCAGGAGCGCAACGCGTAGATCCGTACGAGTGCCGCCAGGTCGGCCGGTGGGTGCGGGCAGGCGGCAGGCCGCCGTGTACGGCTGGGCGTGCAACGGAACATACAGCCGCTCATCGGCCCACAGCGTGGTGACGGTGACGATGCCGTTGTCGGTCTTGCCCAGTCGGCCCAGCCGCTGACGGGACACATGATCAGTGGCGTGCCCGTCTTTGCGGTCGCCGCTGTCGTCGATCACCAACACAGCGTGAGGAAGCAGCCGTACAGGTCAGGCCACCCTTGCGGCCGGGGCCGTGAAGGTGTTGCAGGCGCCGGGAGACCGGGTTTCGAAACCACGTCTCTGCCAGTAGAGCCGGTTCTTGGTCGTGCCGTTGCCCGCGATGCTGCTTTCGATGCGGTGCCGGTCGATGATGAAGTCGTATCCGTGCACCTTGGTGTGGCCCAGGGAGTCCCAGACGCTCCCGATGAAGGCGCCGGCGAGGCAGATGTTCTGCAACGAGATCTTGGCGCTCAGGGCGAGGGCTCCGGCCTTGGACAGCTTCTTGGCGGCGCGGCTCTCCTGAGCGAGGACGCCGACCAGTCGCTGGACGTGATAGCCGTATCCGATGGCGAGGCTTTCGAGCATCCGCGGGTCGTCGATTTCGCCCAGCACGCCGTAGTCGGTGACCATCAGATAAATGGTGCTGTTCTTCTGGCAGTAGAGGCTGAACGTGTCGCCCGGACGGTATGTGCCACAGGCGGTCTTGATGCGAGAGCCGTACCCGACCTTGACCTTCGGCTTGCCGTACGCGATACCGGCCTTTTTCAGCTGCGCCTCCCATGCCCTGTCCAGGCATGCGGACATGGTGTCGGCATAGATCTCGACGGAGTCGAGATCACCGCCCCTGACGGTCGGTTCCTCGCAGATCCGGGTCTTCAGCTTGCCGGTCTTGTAGATCGGGTTTTTGGCGAAGGCGGCGGTGCCGGCCGGGACGGGGCCGTTCGATTCCGCGCTCGCCGTACCGGTGAGCGGCATGCTCGCGAGTACGCCGGCCATCAGCAGGGTGAAAAAGGTACGCATGGCCGCGAACCCTACCGAGGCCTCCTAACAAAATGATCTCCACGTACGGCGATGGCCTCTTTCCGGGCCGTACGTCGTCGGCCGGCCGCACCGTGGCTGCGGACTCTCAAAGCTCGTCGCCGGGTGGCTCGGCATGCAGGACGGCGTCAGCCGCAGCGACCGAACATCTGCACGTAGGTCGCGGCCGGGGTGATGGACCCGGCGGCCGGGTCCGCGCTTCCCCAGACCGCTTTGGTGTACAGCTCGGTGTAAGCCGGGTTGAGGATGGTGTCGCGGTGTGGCTTGCTGTTCATCCACCATGTGACAGCCGCCCGCGGCGTGACAGAAGAGGCTCCCCACCCCGCGTAGGTGTTCTCGCCGACGGAGAACGAGGCGCAGCGGCGACCGTAGCCCACCGCCTGGGCGCGGCTCAGCGGGGTCGAGCCGGTCTGCGGGTTGATGTGCGGGTCGCACTGGCCGGGGTTGCCCTGCACGGGGCGGCAGCTCTTACCCGGCTCCACCTTTCCCCACCAGCGCAGTCTGACGGCGTCCGCGGCGTGCCTGGCCGCGGCGGCGCCGAGTGTGGGGGCACCGTTCTTGCCCAGCGAGAGGTATCTCTGCAGCGGCTTCAGGCCGGTCCGTTCGGCGTTGACGAGGCACAGAACCGCTGTCTCGATGGTGGTCGCCTGCGCCCTGAAGTCGTAACGTCCCCGGCTGGTGTCGGGGAACGCGGACTGGGGCCGGTAGACGACGTCGATGTTCGCGCAGGCTCCGGCGCCTTTCAACGGGGCGGACGCGGCGGCTGCCGGCTGTGCCAGTGAAACGGCGCCGGTCAGGCTCAGCAGGAGGGTGCCGGTCACGGCGACGGCTGCCTGCCGGCGGTGTGACACGTTATCGGGTCGCGGCTGCTTGCGGGAGAGGTGTAGGAGGCTGCTCATGGGGGACTCCTCGGCGTCGGTGTCCCTCAGTGATAAGTCGGGAAACTTACAAATGCCTTGCGATGCCCTTAAAGACCCTTCGGCCCATTTGGTGGTGTTTCGGGGTCGCACTCCTCCTGCTGTGGGGCGAAGCGGCCGGGGCGGGTCCGTTCGAGCCCGCCCTCTCCGTACCGGTGAGCGACACACTCGCGGGTACGCCGGCCATCAGCAGGGCGAAAGGGTACGCATGACATCGAACATCGCCGTCGGGGCGATTCCGGCCAGTACAGTACGTGGGTGGCGAACCTACGGGAGCAGATTCTCACCGAACTCGGCGTCAAGGCGACCATTGTCCCCAAAGTCGAAATCCGGCAACGGGTCGACTTCCTCAAGAACTACCTGCGGTCGACCCCGGCCAAGGGCTACGTGCTCGGGATCAGTGGCGGCCAGGACAGCACGCTGACCGGCAGGTTGTGTCAGCTCGCCAGCGAGGAACTGCGTGCCGAAGGGCATGAGGCCACCTTCGTCGCGGTGCGGCTGCCCTACGGCGTGCAGGCCGACGAGCACGACGCGCAGATCGCGCTGGAGTTCATCCAGCCCGACCGGTCGATCACGGTGAACGTCAAGCCGAGCGCGGACGCCGTCGCCGCCGAGGCGGCGCTCGGATTGTTGGAGCTGCTGGGCGATGAGCCCAAGCTGCGGGACTTCGTGCGCGGCAACATCAAGGCCCGCGAACGCATGGTGGTCCAGTACTCGATCGCCGGGCAGCTGGGCCTGCTCGTCGTGGGCACCGACCACGCGGCCGAGGCGGTGACCGGCTTCTTCACCAAGTACGGCGACGGCGGTGTCGACATCACCCCGCTGACCGGACTGACCAAGCGCCAAGGCGCCGCCCTGCTGCAGGAGTTGGGCGCACCACCGAGTGTCTGGGAGAAGGTGCCGACCGCCGACCTCGAGGACGACCGGCCCGCGCTGCCCGACGAGGTGGCACTCGGTCTGAAGTACACCCAGATCGACGACTATCTGGAAGGTGCCGACGTCACGCCGGACCTGGCGGCGAAGGTGGAGTCGGTATACCTCGCGACCCGGCACAAGCGGGCCGTTCCAGTCACCCCACTCGACGACTGGTGGCGGCGTTGATCCCACGGGAGCTGATGGCGGCCGCCCTGGTGGTCGTGACGGTTCCTCTCCTCGGCGGGCAGGCCCAGGCCCGGACGTCGTCCTCCGCCATCTCGGTGATGAGCTGGAACGTCTGCGCGGGTACCAACGCCGGCTGCTTCCTCTACGGCAGGAACATGCGGGAGGTGGCCGCGAAGGTCGGCTGGTACGCGACCACCCAGCCGATCAAGCCGGATGTGATCTTCCTGCAGGAGTTCTGCTCGGGTGGGACGGCCACGCTGGAGAGCCTGCTGGAGCAGCAGACCGGGCGTGCCTGGACGGTGCGCTCGTCGATCCTCACCTGGAAGGACGGCTCGCCGAAGGTCTGCGCCCCTGACCGGCAGGGACACCCGCGGGGCGATATCGCCGTCACCGTCGCGGTCGCCGACCACGCGGCCACCTTCCAGGACCACGGGCTGACCTCCCCGCCGTGGTACGTCAAGCGCATGGCGCTCTGCGCCGCGATCCCGGCCAGGAGGGTCAACGTCTGCGGCACCCACCTCAGCGCCGGCCTGTCCTACGACGACAGGGAGCCCGACGCGCCCTTCCGGAAGAGGCAGGTCGAGGAGTTGCTGGCGGCGGCGGCCAAGCCCGGCTACCGTGCCGTCTTCGGCGGGGACCTCAACCTGGCCCCGCCGGACAGCGGGCAGAGCACCGCCGTGAAGAGACGCATCCTGGCGCCCGTCTACGCGGCCTACGCCGAGTGCGACCAGAACGGCGACCGCGACGGACGGTGGACCGAGAAGCACGTCCGCGAGGACGGCGGCGTCTCGAAGCGCAAGCTCGACTACCTCTTCGCCCCCAGGGGAAGCGTGACCCGGTGTCATGTGGCGCAGGGTGCCGCCTCCTCCGACCACAAGCCCATTTACGTCAGGGCCAAGCTCGGCTGACCCCCTGCGTACGGCGAAGGCCCGGCCGGGCCTTCGGCTTACGAACGGGGACGGGACCCGGCGGCCGCGCGAGTCCGCCCTCCGTCCTCACAACCAGGAGCTGACCGCGGCGACCAGGGAGACCACCAGGATGACCGCCCCGACGGTCAGGAACAGCACGCCGTGGAGCACGCCCCTGCCGCCCACACTGTCCACACGGGCGCGCTGGGGCCGCTCGGGGTCGTAGAGCACCATGACCTGCTGACCCGGACGGACCGGCGACGGGTTGGAGCCCAGATCCGACTCGGTCTCCACCACGAAGCCCTGCACCGTCTGGAACCGCAGCGTGGGATAGTACACGCGGTTGCCTCTGCGCAGTCCCACGACGACGCCCGGCACCCGCACCCCGTGCCGCCGCAGCCACTGCCCGACGGTCATCACCCGGATGCTGGTCCCGACGGACACCGCTCCGACCACGATTCCAAACAATGGCACGATGCTCATGTCCACCGCCTCCTTCTCATCTCGTTCAAGGGCCGCCGTGGCAATCCCGTTCGAGGGCCCGCACCGCGCCGAGCCGCTCCGGCTCAGGAGGACCGCGGATGAGGCTAGAGGCCGACACTGGAGAACGACTTGTAGATCATTGGGACGCCCCGGCCGCGAGTGACCGCTGTCGACGAGAACCGCCGACCGCGCACCCGAACGGTCCGTTCAGCGGTCGTCCACGCGGCGGTGTGGTGGTGTCACGGACGCGTTGGCGAGGCGGGTGGACAGTTTGCGGAGGTGCCGGGCGAGTTCCGGGGGTGACTCGACCTCGAAGTCGACGTCGAGCATGCCCACCGTGAACACGACGAGGTCGAACGAGTCCGAGGCGATTTCCAGCAGGCAGGTGTGGTCGTCGAGGGGAGTCACGATTCCGCTGACGCGTCCGGCGATGTCCGGTGCGGGGGCGTGCACCCGCAACCGGGCGCGGAGCGGCCACATCTCGAAGCCCATCGTTCTGCACAGGTAGGCCGCCACGTCACCGTCGGGTGGTTCACGGTGGGCGAACCGGGGACCGTTGGGCGTTCGCAGGGATATCCGGTCGACCCGGAAGGTGCGCCAGTCCTTCCGTTCGACGTCCCAGCCGACCAGGTACCACTTCCGCCCCCAGCAGACGAGGCGATGTGGCTCGACGTCGCGGCGGGACTCGGCCCCGTGGTGGCTGACGTAGTCGAAACGCAGCACCTCGGCGGCTCGGATCGCGGCCGAGATCGCGGTGAGCACCGCCGCCTGCACGGTGGGCCCGCCCTTGGACGGCATCGCGACCACCGCGCTTCTCAGCGCGGTGACCCGGTGCCGCAACCGGGACGGCAGCATCTGCTCGACCTTGGTCAGGGCGCGCAGCGAAGCCTCCTCGATCCCCGCCACACTGTGCAGCCCGACCGTGACCGCCACCGCCTCCTCGTCGTCCAGCAACAGCGGGGGCAGCGAGGCGCCGGCTCCAAGCCGGTAACCGCCGACCGGTCCCATCGAGGCGTGGATCGAATACCCCAGCTCACGGAGCCTGTCGACATCGCGCCGTACCGTCCTGGTGGTGACTCCCAGCCGCTCGGCGAGTTCCGTGCCGGACCAGTCGCGATGCGTCTGCAGCAGCGACAGCAGCCGCAGCAGTCGGGCGGGTGTTTCCAACATTCGTCCACTATCGCCCCTGTGTAGGAACGGAGCTGTCCTATACAGGGCGGAGGGTGGGCGGCATGAGCACAGAAACGCCCTTCCGCATCGATATCCCGCAGGCAGAACTCGACGACCTGCGGGACCGGCTGGCCCGTACCCGCTGGCCGGACGAACTGCCCGGCGTCGGCTGGTCCTACGGGGTGAACAAGGACCACCTCATCGAGCTGGTCGAGCACTGGCGTACCGGCTACGACTGGCGGGAGCACGAGGCCCGCCTCAACAAGGTCCCGCAGTTCACCACGGAGATCGACGGGCAGAACATCCATTTCCTGCACGTACGCTCGCCCGAGCCGGACGCCACCCCGCTGATCATCACTCACGGGTGGCCGAGCACGGTGTACGACTTCCTGGACATTCTCGGGCCGCTGACCGACCCGCGGTCACACGGCGGGGACCCGGCGGACGCCTTCCACGTCGTGGTCCCGTCACTGCCGGGTTTCGCGTTCTCCGGGCCGACGCGGGAGACCGGCTGGGGGATCAACCGCACCGCGCGGGCCTGGGCCGAGCTGATGCGACGGCTGGGATACCACCGCTACGGCACCCAGGGCGGCGACTACGGCAGCATCATCTCCCCGGCGATCGGCCGGGCGGATCGGGAGCACGTCATCGGCGTCCATGTCAACGCGCTGGCCAACGCCGCGACAGCGGTCGATCCCAGCGAGCTGGACGCGCTCTCCGCGGCGGACCGGGAGCAGGCCGGGCAGAACCAGCGGTGGTGGTACGGCCGCTCCGGCTACGCCACCCAGATGGCCAACCGACCGCAGACCCTGGCGTACGCGCTCAACGACTCCCCGGCCGGTCAGCTCGCGTGGAACCTGGAATGGTTCGTGGACTGGGACCCCGCCCGGACCGAGCAGACCCCCGTCGACCGCGACGTCATCCTGACCAACGTCACGATCTTCTGGCTGACCGCGACCGCGGGATCGGCCGCTCGGCTCTACCGTGAGGCCGGACCGGAGTCGTGGGGCCCACGTCCCGAGCCCGCACCGGTCCCGACGGGTGTGGCGAACTTCCCCGGAGACCGGGCGATCCGCGGGCTGGCGGAGTTGTCGAACACGATCACCCACTGGTCGCGGCACTCCCGCGGCGGCCACTTCGCCTCACTCCAGGCCCCGGACCTGCTGGTCTCGGACATCCGGCAGTTCTTCCGGACAGTACGACCGCGGTAGCCGGAGGCGTGGCGGTGGCCCAACCTCCAGGCCGGAAATATCGGGTCTTCGGGGTGGACGTCACGGATCGATCGCGATCGATGGAGATGTGGGCTTTCCTGGCGGTCCCCGGGTGACATTGAGGAAGTGGAGGATTCCTCGGGACTGATGCGGGACGGGGTACGGGCCCGGATCGCCGCGCTGGCCCGGGCCGCGGGCGGCGGAGCCCACCGCTGGTCGTCGCCTGTCCTGCTGGGCGTGCTGGCGGCGGGTGCGTTCGGGCCGCTGATCACCGCGGGCATGGGTGGGGCGGCCCTGGTCAGCGCGGCGGTCGGCGCGGTGACGGCGGTCGGCGGGAACGTGCTGACCGACATCGTGAAGGCCGGAGTCCAACGGCTCGGTGACAGGCCCTCGCCGCAGGACCTCGCCACCGAACTGGAGCGGGGCGTCCAGCAGGTGCTGGAGGAGGGTGGCCACCGGGCGGAGACACTGCGCAGGGAGATCGCGGGCGTCCTTCGCGAGATCGACGCGGTCGGCGTCGCGGTCGAGGAGGCGGTGCGGTCGGGCGACCGCGACCTTCAGGCGGCCCTGGCGGCAGGCCTCGCCGCGCTCGGCACCGAGTTCGCCGAGTTCGGGTTCGTGCCGGCCGAACTGGACGAGCGGCTGCGGCTGATCCGCGAGTCGGTGGACCGGCAGAGCGCCGATCTCCAAATGGCGGTCGGTCTTCAGTACCGGCAGGCCACCGACACCCGCCTGCTGCTGGAACAGGTCTCCGTGATCGAGCGCCGGACCCGCTCGGACCGCGTGGACGGCTACCCGGTGCGCTGGACGCACGGCTCGCCCTACCGGGGGCTGCTGCCGTTCGGAGAGTCCGAATCGGAGGTGTTCCACGGCCGCGAGGAGATCACCGCCGAGCTGGTCAGCACCCTGTCGCAGCGGCTGACCGGCCCGGGGCTGGTCGTGGTGACCGGAGCCTCGGGTGCGGGCAAGTCGTCGCTGCTGCGCGCGGGCCTGGTCCCGGCGATCGGCCGTGGTGAGCTGTCCGAGGAGACGCGTGACTGGCCGCTGTACGTCATCGACCAGCCGACGCGATCCCCGCTCTCCCGGCTGGCCACGCTGCTGGCCGGACTGGCCGGGCTCGACGCCCCGTCGGTCCTGCGGAGCCTGACCGACGATCCGCGGCACGCCCACCTGCTGGTGCGGCAGGCGCTGGAGGTGAACGCCCGGCGCGAGGACCGGCCGGTCCCCGCCCGGCTGGTACTGATCATCGACCAGTTCGAGGAGATCTTCTCTCTCGGCGGTGACATCGCGGAGCGGTCGGCCTTCCTCACCGCGCTGGACGCGATCACCGAACCCGCCGCCGCCCTGGTGATCCTCGCGGTGCGCGGCGACTTCGTCGACCGTTGCGCGGCCCATCCGCTGCTGGCCGCCGCGCTCCGGCGCGGTCCGTTCATCGTGGGCCCGATGAGCGGCACCGAACTGCGGCGCGCCATCACCGGACCCGCGGACGCCGCCGGGCTCACCATCGAACCCGGCCTGGTCGACGTCATTCTCGCCGAGCTGGGCTCTCCCTCGGACGGGTACGACATCGGGGTCCTCCCGCTGCTCTCCCAGGCCATGCTGACGATCTGGGAGCACCGGGAGGGTGACCGGCTTACCAGCCGGGGCTACGCCAAGACCGGGGGAGTGCGCCGCGCGGTCGCCACCAGCGCCGAGGAAGCCTACGCCGGCCTCTCGCCCGCACAACGTGAGCTGGCCCGTGACCTGTTGCGGAGTCTCACCCTCGTCGGCCGTGACGGTGTGCTCGCCCGCCGCCCGATCCCGCGTACCGCATCGCAGGACGTCGCCGGTGTCCTGGAGGTCTTCTCCCGGCGCCGTCTGGTCGTCCTCGACGCCGACAGCGCGCAGCTCGCCCATGACGTGCTCCTGCACGCCTGGCCCCGGCTGCGTGACTGGCTGGAGGGCGACCTGTCGAGCTTCGCCCTCTACGGCAGGTTCACCGCCGACGCCGAGGAATGGGCGTCCAGCGACCGCGACCCGTCCTTCCTCTACCGGGGGACCCAGCTGGCCGCGGTCCACGCCGCCAGGCCGAGCTGGACGTCCGAGGCCCATGCGCTGGGCGAGGTCGCCACCGAGTTCCTCGCCGCCGCCGACGCCACCAGGCGCCGGACCGTGCTGGTACGCCGAGCCCTGGCGGTCACCGCCGCCGTGCTGGTGGCGGTGATCGCCCTGACCACCCTGGTCGCCGTCCGGGCTGCCGAGGTGGCCGAGCACGAGCAGACCCTCGCCACCGCCCGTCTGCTCGCCTCCCAGAGTGAGCTCCTCGGCGCCGCCGATCCCGCCCTCTCCGCCCGCCTCGCCGCGGCCGCCTACCGGACCGCCCCGATCCCGGAGACGGAACTCGGCCTTCTCAACGTCTACCGTCGCCCCTACCGGGGGAAGCTGCCCGAGCAGAAGGACAGGATCACCGCCTTCGCCTACGCTCCCGACGGGAAGGTCCTGGTCATCGCCGTCAACGACGGTACGGTCCGCTTCTGGGACACCGCGACCCGGCGTCCCTCGGGCACCGGACTGTCCGGACCGGTCGTCGATGAGCTGGCGATCAGCCCCGATGGCGGGACGCTCGCGCTGGCGATCGGGAACGGGATCTGGCTGTTCGACATGGCGACCCATGAATCGCTCGGGGATGTGGGAATCCCCATCGGTTCGGCCATTGATCTGGCCTTCAGCCGTGACGGCAGGACACTGGCGGTGGCGACACCCTCTCAGCTCGTGTTCTGGGATCTTGAGCGAAAGAGCATCGACACTCGTTTCGACGCCGTCGCCGGTGTCTTCGCCAAAGAGGTCATCTTCAGCGGGGACGGTGTCCACCTGGCCGTCGTGGGCGCTCCCTTGGGATCGGTCACCATCTGGAGGATGAAGGACCTGCGCAGGGTCGCGGTGATCGCCGGCAGCGAGGCCGCTTTCAGTCCCGACGGCGAACACCTGGCGGTGGGCAGGTTGGAGGGACCGGTCCGCGTTCATGAGGCGAGGACGGGCCGAGCGGTCGGCTCCGCGCTCAACGGATTCACCGGAAACCTCGAAGCGGTCAAGTTCAGTCCCGATGGCACCGCGCTTGTCACGACCAGCTGGGACGAGCCCAACGAACCGGACAAGGTCCAGCTCTGGGATGCGGCGAGCGGCAGGCGGAGGGGAAGCCTGCTCACCGCCCCGGCCGGAGACATCAAGTCCGTGACCTTCAGCCCCGATGGCGGCACCCTTGCGGGGGCGATGGGGGCCGACCTCCTGTTCTGGGACGCGCGGCACAGCCACACCGACATCATCGAGACCGGGGAGGAGACCAACAGCGCCGTCTTCAGCTCCGACGGAAGAACGCTGGCCACCGCCGGTGTCTCGGCAAGGCTCTGGGACGTCGCGAGCCGCAGGCCGCTCGGACCAGCTTTCCCGGGAAAGCTGGGCGCCGCACTGTCGAGCGTCGCCCTCAGCCCTGACGGAAGGACGCTGGCCGCCTCCGGGAGTGACGGCGCGGTGCTGCTGTGGAGCACGGCCGAGCACAGGCCGCTCGGTGCTCCGCTACGCGGGCACACCGGTGACGTCCGGGCGATCGCCTTCAGTCCCGACGGCCGGACCCTGGTCACCGGCGACGACACCAAAATCCTGCTCTGGGATATGGCGACCAGGACCTTGCGGGCCTCGCTGCCGACCCGGCAGAAGGACCTCGTCTTCGCCGCCGCCTTCAGTCCCGACGGCCGGATGCTGGCCACCGTGAACGCGACCGATGTCCAGTTCTGGGACGTCTCGACGCACCGGCTCCGGGCGACTCTCGTCTCCACCCATCTGAGCACGATCCGAGCGCTGGCCTTCAGCCCGGACGGGCGGCTGCTGGCCACGGCGAGCCATGACGGCACGGTGCGGCTGTGGGACGTGGCGACGCGGCGTCCGGCGGGCGGCGCCCTGGTCGGGCACAACGATGAGATCTTCGCGCTGGCCTTCAGCCCGGACGGCCGGACCCTCGCCAGCGGCGGTGGGGATCGCTCCGTCCTGCTCTGGGATGTGGCGACCCGCCGGGCCCAGGGCGTCCCGTTGACCGGGCACGGCGACTTCATCTTCTCGATCGCCTTCAGCCCGGACGGCAGGAGGCTGGTGACCGCCGGGCGTGAGGCGAGCGTACGGCTCTGGAACGTGGAAAGGCCGGCTGATCCGCTCGGGTTCGCGTGCTCGGTGGCGGGCGGGTCGCTGTCGGCGGAGGAGTGGGGTCTTTACGCGCCGGGCGAGAGCTACCGGCCCGCCTGTGGGTGACACGATGTGCCGGTGATCGCTGACGGCCGATGAGCGATTTCGATAGCCGGCCTGTGCGAGCCGGTCGTGGAGCCGTCCCCACGTGATGTCCGCGATACGCGGCAGGAATGAGGTCGGCGGCGCCGCCGGCCCCAGCGAGATCACCGGCAGAACGATCCTGCGCACCGGCCGGCGCTACCCCGGCAGCCTGCACCGGGCCGGGCTTCCTTGATCATTTCGGCCTCGGAAGACACTTGCTTGCTTGCGCAATCCGATTGTGTCGTACTCTGGCGTCATCACCGGATACCTGCGTGGAAAGGACGGGCCGATGGGATCACTCAGCCTGACACACTGGTTGGTCGTGGCAGCTGCCGCGGTCTTGTTGTTCGGCGCGAAGAAGCTGCCTGACACCGCGCGTTCGGTAGGTCGATCGCTGCGCATCTTCAAGGCCGAGGTCACGCAGGAAGGCCAGGACCAGGAACCGCCGGCCGCCGTGACCCAGGGGCAGTTGACGGTGGAGGAGCAGGCCAGGCGGCTTGAGGAGCAGGCCGCCCGGCTGCGGGCTCAGTCCGCCGCCGAGTCCAGGGACAAGCCCGTCACCTGACGGCGGTCCGGGTTCGTCATGCCTAGACTGGTCCCCCTGCGGGACCAGGTGGACGGGAGAGCGACAGTGGCGACCAGCGGTGGCGATATCGAGGACCCGTCCCCCGAGGTGCTGTCCGAGGCCGCCGCGGCATTCGGGCTGCTGGCCTCGTCCGCGCGGCTGCACATCGTCTGGGCGCTGGCGCAGAGCGAGAGCGATGTGAGTGGGCTCGCGGAACGGGTGGGAGGTGCGTTGCCCGCCGTCAGCCAGCACCTGGCGAAGCTGAAGCTGGCCGGGTTGGTGAAGTCGCGGCGCGAGGGGCGCCGAGTGGTGTACCTGATCGACGACGAGGACGTGGTGGCCACGGTCCAAGGGCTGGTGGGGCGGTTCGCCGAACGGGCGGGCCATCCGGGGTCATTGAGGCGTGTCCGTGGTCTGGGCGCCTGAGGCGCCGACAGCCGCGCCCCAAGATCTGCGGGACGACGGGCTCCCTCTCGCCGCTGTTGCCGAGCTCACCCGGCTGGAGGTGCTGCGGCGGCTGGAAAGCGGCCCCCGCGGGCTGGTGGAGGCCCATGCCGAGGCGCGTCTGCTACTGCGCGGTGAGAACACCCACCCACCCCGGCGCGTCACCTCCTGGTGGTGGCTGGCACGCAGCCTGCGCGATCCGTTCACGCTGGTGCTGCTCTGTCTCGGGCTGGTGTCCGCGGTCATCGCCTCGTGGGGCGCGGCCTGCGTCATCGTGATCCTCGTCGTTGTCAGCTGCGTGCTGCGGTCCAACGGCGAGTACCGGGCAGATCGTTCGACGGCGGCGCTGCGAAAGCTGGTGGCCACCACGGCGACTGTGCGGCGGCGACTCGACGAGCACACCACACCCGTGGACAGGGAAGTACCCGTCGACCAGTTGGTGCCGGGCGACGTGATCAAACTGGGCCCCGGGGATCTGGTTCCCGCCGATGTCCGGCTCCTGCGATCCAGCGGGCTGACGATCCACCAGGCGGCGCTGACCGGTGAGTCCGTCCCGGTGGCCAAGCAGGCCATCGACGTTCCCGGTGGGGGAGATCAGGAGCACCTTTGCTGGCACGGCAGCAGCGTGGCCACCGGCAGCGCCCTCGCACTGGTGGTGGCCACCGGAGCCGACACCAGGTTCGCCGGTGCGTACCAGGAGTCCGGGGTCAGGTTGTCGGCCTTCGACGGCTCGGTCAACGGGATCTCCTGGATTCTGGTCCGGCTCATGCTGCTCATCCCGCCCCTCGCCCTCGTGGCCAACGCCGTTCTCCGCGGCCGGGGGCTGGAGGCGCTGCCGTTCGCGGTCGCCGTGGCGGTCGGCTTGACGCCCGAGATGCTGCCCGTCATCGTCACGACCGCGCTGGCGAGAGGTTCGGCCGTCCTCGCACACGGCCAGGGCGTGATCGTCAAACGGCTCTCCGCCCTGCACGATGTGGGGGCGATCGATGTCCTGTGCACGGATAAGACGGGCACTCTCACGCAGGACCGGCCCGTGGTCGACTGCTCGGTGGATCCGGACGGCCGCTCCGATCCCGAGGTGCTGCGCTGGGCCGCTGTCAACAGCTTCTGGACGCTCCACCTGGCCGATCTCCCGACGCCGGATGCCCTGGATGAGGCGATCCTGGCGGCCGAGCAGGATCTCGGCGAGTACGAGGGGGTGGACGCGCTCCCCTTCGATCCTGTGCGCCGCGTCTCGACCGCGATCGTGCGTCACCCGTCGCGCCCGGCGACGAACCTCCTGGTGGTCAAGGGCGCCGTGGAGAACGTGCTGGAACGCTGCGCCCTTGATCCCGCCGCGAGGCAGCGCGCCCAGCTGACCGCCGAGCAACTGGCCGACAAGGGGTTGCGCGTGCTCGCCGTCGGACTCGCCTCGTACCACCCCGGCGAGGATCAGGGCCTTGCCCTGGTGGGCTTCGTCGGACTGCTCGACGAGCTCGCGCCGGAGGCGGCGGACGCGCTGGCCCATCTCGCCCGGCGCAACGTCACGATCAAGGTACTCACGGGTGACCATCCGGCTACCGCGGCTCGTGTCTGCCAGGAGCTGGGGCTGCCCTCCGACACGGTCGTCACCGCGAGCCAGCTCGACGGCCTCTCCGAGGCGGCCCTGGCCGAGGTCGCCCAGCGGGCGACCGTTTTCGCGCGCTGCACCCCCGAGCACAAGTCGCGCCTGGTACGGGCGTTGCGGAGCGCCGGGCACACGATCGGGTTCCTCGGTGACGGCGTCAACGACCTGCCCGCCATGCGCGCCGCCGACGTGGGCATCTGTCCGCGCGACGCGGTCGACGTGACCCGTGAGGCCGCCGACGTGGTGCTGGCCGCGAAGGACCTCACCGCCATCGACCACGCGATCGTCACCGGGCGGCGCAGCACCGGCAACATCGTCACCTATCTGCGGGTCGCCCTGTCCTCCAACGTCGGCAACGTCATCGCGATGCTCTGCGCCGGATTGCTGCTGCCCTTCCTGCCCATGCTTCCCGCGCAGGTCCTGGTGCAGAACCTGTGCTTCGATGCCGCCCAGCTGGCGTTCGCGTTCGACCGGGCCGATCCGGCCGCCCTGCGCCGCCCGTTCCGGTTGCGGCGACGCGACATTCTGCGTTTCATCGCCGTCTTCGGCGCGCTCAACGCCTTTGCCGACCTGGCCACGTTCGCCGTGCTGATGTGGGTCGTACCCGAGGCCGCCCAGGCCACCGGCCAGGCCGCCTTCCACACGGGGTGGTTCATCGAGAACCTGCTCACCCAGGCCCTGGTCATGCTGCTGCTCCGTCCCAGAAGGCGGGTCTCCCGCCCGCTGTGGGTGGCCACCGGCGCGCTGACCGCGGTGGCCTTGCTACTGCCGCTTTCGCCGCTTGCCCCCCTGCTCGGCATGACCGCGCTGCCGATCACCTACCACCTGCTGCTCGCGGTCGTGGTCATGCTGTACGGCGGGGCGTTGCTGGTGCTCAGCCGTAGGACAGATTGGAGCAGGGATCGTCGTCGGCCGAGCGAGCCTTGCCGTTGAGGGTCGAGGGCGGCACGGTCGGGCCGGCGGTGGCGGTGCTCGCATAGGTCGTGCCCAGGATGACCGTGATGCCGGCCGCGGTCACGGGCTGGAGTTTCGCGCCTCGAAACACCCGCGCGAGGGTCTGTGCCTGTTCCCGCGCGGCCGGGCCGTACTGGATCATGGTTGATGTGTAGTGCTGGGAAGCGGCGGTGCCAACGGCGGTGACGGTGAATCCGGAGGCCTTGAGTTCGGTGGCGGCGCGGGCGGCCAGGCCGGTGATGGTGGTTCCGTTGTAGAGGGCGAGGCTGATCCCGGTGCCGGAGACCGGAGGGGTCGGCTTCGAGGTCGGCTTGGCCTTGCCGCTGGCGTCGATGCCGTCGAGGGTGCGGTCCGCCTTGAGCGCCGCCCACAGCAGGTCGGCGTCGGGGTGCACGACGGCGACCCGGGCGCCCTGATATCGCCAGGGCAGCGTGATGAACTTGGTGTTGTGCAGGTCGATGTCCTTCATCGCCAGTGCGAAGGAGAGCAACTTGTCGGCCGAACCCAGCCCCGGATCGACCGTCAAGGAGGCGGCGGCCGCCTCCGCGAGCGGCAGCAGGGTGGCCGGATCGAGGCCCTGCGCCCGCACCTTCTTGATGAGGCCGGCGATGAAGGCCTGTTGCCGTTTGATCCGGCCGATGTCGGAGCCGTCGCCGATGCCGTGCCTGATACGGACATAGTCCAGGGCTTTCTGCCCGGACACCGTCTGCGGGCCCTTGGCGAACAGCAGCCGGCCACGCGCCCCGCGGTTGGGGTTGAGGTCGCCCTGATAGACGTTCTTGGGCAGACAGACCGGCACACCGCCGACGGCTTTGGTGATCTTCGAGAAGCCCTCGAAATCGACCACGATCGTGTGGTCGACCCGCAGGCCGGTCAGTTTCTCCACCGTGTTCTGGGTGCAGGCCGGGTTGCCCTTCGCGGTCGCACCCACTGCGAAGGCGGCGTTGAACATCACGTTGGTCTGCGGCACGGTCCAGGTGCCGTTGGGGAGCCGGCAGCGGGGGATGTCCACCAGCGTGTCACGCGGGATCGACACCGCCACCGCGTGCTTGCCATCGCGGTAGACGTGCACGAGCAGCGCGGTGTCCGAGCGCCCCACATCCCCGCGCCCGCCGCCGAGCCTGCTGTTGTCGCCCGAACGTGAATCCGAGCCCAGCACCAGGATGTTCCGGCCCGCGACGTTCGCCGCAGGCCGATCATCGTCGACGCCTTCCGCGTCGAACGTGTTGATGCTCGCGTTCAGCCGGAGATAGGTCCATCCGGCCACGGCCGCCAGGACGGCGATCAGTGACGCCACCACCAGCACGACGACCGGAACCGGGCTGCGCACACGCCGCCGACGCCGCCGGCGCCGAACGGTCCCGGGTGGCTGACGCCGCCGAACCGGTATGTGTGTGCTCATGCCTACTTCCGCGACCATTGATTATATAGTTGCGCAATATAGCAAGTATTTTGCGGTCGAGGAGCCGGGGGCTGAACATGCGGGCAGGAGCGCAGCAAAGGGCCGTCGCCCTCTTGTTGTGGGCGTTGGTGTGCTTACTCGATCTTTGCGAGTTCGCATGGACGGGCTGAGACGCCGCCCCGCCTGGTCGGGCGGCGTGCGGCCGGATGCCGCAGAGTCATGATCGCCCGCCCTCGGCATCGGCGTTGGAAGCCCGCAGGTGGGCGACCACCTGACTGATTACGGCCCCACCCCCGGCGTCACCACCACCAACACCGCCCCGCTGTCGATCGACAAGCCCGGAGGCGGTCGTGCCGATCGGCTTGATCGCCGTTGTGCACCTGCCCGAGGCGCGGGCGAAAAGGGTTGGCGGGCTCCGCGTCCCAACCGGCACCATGTGCGGATGCTGATCAGGGAAGCCACCGCTGAGGACTGGCCCGCCATCTGGCCGTTCTTTCATGAGATCGTCACCGCCGGTGAGACCTTCACCTACCCGACCGACCTCGGGCGGGACACCGGGCGCGACTGGTGGCTGTTGCCGCCGCCGAACCGTACGGTCGTCGCCGTCGACGACGCGGGGAAGGTCCTGGGCACGGCGAAGATGAACAACAACCAGTCGGGCAACGGCTCGCATGTCGCGAGCGCCAGCTACATGGTCGATCCAGCGTGTTCCGGGCAGGGCGTGGGCCGGGCGCTCTGCGCGTACACGCTGGAGTGGGCACGGGGGGCCGGCTTCCGCGCGATGCAGTTCAACGCGGTCGTGGAGACCAACGCGCACGCGGTGAAACTGTACGGATCGCTCGGCTTCGAGGTGCTGGGCACGGTGCCGGAGGGTTTTCTGCACCCGACGAAGGGCTATGTCGGGTTGCACGTCATGTATCGCGCTCTCTGAGGGGCAGCGAGGCAGGCAGTCCGAAGGGTACGAAGTGGTCGGGGCCGATGAACGAGGTGATCTCACAGATGCGGTCGCCGCGCAGGGTCAGCACGTTGAGCGCCCAGGCGAGGTACGCGCCGAGGTCGTCGTACCAGACGTAGGAGGCCACGGCGGGCTGGCCGTTCGCGCTGGTCGGGAGGTGCCGCCAGTCCGGGCAGGCGGTGATCGGGACCCGTACGGCGAAGTCGGTGACGGCTGCCAGGCCGTGGTACCAGTGCGCCAGCGGCGGCATCGACCAGGTGACGTCCTCGGTCAGCAGCGCGACCAGGGCGTCGGCGTCGCCGCTTTCCAACGCGGAGGAGTACCCGGCGACGATCTCTCGCAGGCGCGCGTCGCCGACCTTCCGCAGGGTCCGCTGCTGGCTGCGGGAGGGGACCTTCTCCGCGACGATCCGGCGGGCTCGCTGCAGGGCACTGTTCACCGACGCGACGCTGGTGTCCATCGTGGTGGCGATCTCGGCGGCGGAGAAGCCGAGGACCTCGAAGAGCAGCAGCGCCGCCCGCTGGTTGCCCGGCAGGTGCTGCAGGGCGGCGACGAAGGCCAGTTCGACGGCTTCGCGCTGCTCGTAGCGCGCGTCCGGGGTGGCCGGCCCCTCGGCGAGGCCCGCGTCGGGGTAGGGGCCCAGCCAGGCGACGTCGGCGAGCGGGGCCTCGCCGACCATGGCGTGGTCGCTGGACGGGCCGAGGTCGACGGGCATCGCCCGCCTGCCGCGGCGTTCGACGGTGTCCAGGCAGGTGTGGGTGGCCACGGTGTAGAGCCACGAGCGCAGCGAGCTACGTCCCTCGAAGCGCGCGAGCCCTCGCCACGCCCGCAGCAGGGCGTCCTGCAGGGCGTCGTCGGCGTCGTGGGTGGAGCCGAGCATGCGGTAACAGTGGGCGTGCAACTCCCGGCGGAGCGGCTCGACGAGGCGGGTGAAGGCGGCGTTGTCGCCGTCGCGTGCCCGTGCCAGGTCGGGGTCCTCGGTCCGTGCGGAAGAAACTTCGCTCACAGGCGATGATTCTGCCTCACGGTGGAGGTCTCCTCTTCGACGGCAGTACGGCCGCACCCACCAGGAGGATTCCCATGACCCACCATCCCGTGCCAGGCTGGTTCGACATCTCCACTCCCGACGCACCGCGAGCGCGACACTTCTACCAGGAGATGTTCGGCTGGCCGATGAACGTGCTGGACGAGACCTACTCGCTGGTGGGCGGGGAGGGCGGCCGACCGGCGGGCGGGATCGGCCAGGCCGGTCCGGACAGCCCCTACACCGGGATCGTCGTCTACTTCCCGGTCGACGACGTGGACACCGCCCTTGAGCGGGCGGAGAAGCTCGGTGGCAGCCGGAGGCTGGAGCCGCAGAGCGTGCCCGGGATGGGGCGGATAGCCGTGTTCATCGATCCCGACGGCAACCCCGTCGGCCTGCTGAGCCCCTGACATTCACCACCGACCAAGGAGGACAGGTCGACATGACCGAAACAGAACTGAAAGCCGATCTGCACCGGTACCTGCAGCAGGCCCGTGAGGCGCTGCTGTGGAAGCTCGACGGGCTCTCGGAGTACGACGTCCGCCGCCCGATGACGCCGACCGGCACCAACCTGCTGGGGCTGGTCAAACACCTGATCGGCGTCGAGTTGCTCTATCTGGGATACGTGTTCGGGCGGCACTTCGAGGAGAAGGTGCCCTGGTTCGGTCCCACCGGTCGCCTGGAGGACATGGACCCCGAGGCTGAGGAACCCAACGCGGACATGTGGGCCACCGCCGAGGAGTCCCGCGAGTATGTCGTCGGGCTGTACCGGCGGGCGTGGGAGCACGCGGACGCCACCATCGAGGCGCTGCGGCTGGACGAGACCGGCCACGTGCCGTGGTGGGCCGAGGGACAGAACAAGCCGACGCTGCACCGGGTCCTGGTCCACCTGACCGCCGAGATCCAGCGGCACGCCGGGCACGCCGACATCGTCCGGGAACTCATCGACGGGGCCGCCGGGGTGCGGGAGGGGAACGACAACCTGGCACCGGGCGACCGGTCGTGGTGGGAGGAGTACCGGAACCGGCTGGAGCGGGTGGCGCGGGAGGCCGGCCAGGGCTGAGTCCGCCGTACCCTCGGGCCCCGTCGCGCAACCTGTGATCGTCGCTGTCGGGATCGGCTCGCCGTGCCGCCGGTCCCGTCGCGCGACTTGTGATCGTTGCCGTCGGTGGCCCCGGGGCATCACCCGGTGGGCGGATCCAGGTCGCGTGCCTCGTGGAGCCAGGTGGTGAACAGGTCGGGGTCGATGTCGGCCGGGGCGCGGAGTTTCACCGCGTACGTTGCTGCCCGGGGAATCTAGAGAACTAGACAGTATGGTACTGCCTGTAACTAGACTGAACAGTACCCATAAAGGAACTGGACTGTCCAGTACTCTAGAGAGAAGGGAGGGCGGCATGGAACCGAACGAGCAGGGCCGGTCGGCACGCAAGCATCAGGCCATCCTGGAGGCGGCCACCGAGGCATTCCTGAGCAAGGGGTACCCGGGCACCAGCATGGACGACATCGCGAAACTGGCCGCGGTGTCCAAGCAGACCGTTTACAAGCATTTCACCGACAAGGAACAGCTGTTCGCCGAGATCATTCTGGCGACCACCGGTCGGATCGACGGCATCGTTCACCTGGTGACGGACGTTCCCGTCGACGGCGCGGCCCTGGAGGAGAGCCTGGGCAGGCTCGCCCGCGGGCTTCTCACCGCCCTCATGCGGCCGCAGGTGCTCCAGCTGCGGCGCCTGATCATCGCCAATGCCGACCGTTTTCCGGAACTGGGTGCCGCCTGGTACGAGCAGGGCTTCGAGCGCGTCCTGGCCACCCTGGCCACCACGTTCCAGCGGCTCGCGGACCAGGGGCTGCTCCGGATCGACGATCCGCTGCTGGCCGCCGACCACTTCGTCGGCCTGCTGCTGTGGATACCGGTGAACAAGGCCATGTTCCACGGCGCTCCCCAGCACACCCAGGCCGAACTCGACCACTACGCCGACGCCGGGGTCCGCACCTTCCTCGCCGCCCACCGCCCGTCCGTCCAGGAGGCCCGGCACTGAGAGCGGGACCGGTGCCGCGCACCGCCACGGCGTCCGGGCGCCGGCCGGTCAGCGGCGCTGGTCGCCGCTGCGGCCGCGGCCCCGGTCGCTGGTCAGGGTCGCCAGCAGTGGGCCGAGGCGGTACTCCACCGGGGTCGTCAGGGCGATCTCGGTGGTGGACCGGACGACGCCGCGGAGTGCCAGGACCTCCTGGATCAGCGACTGCAGCTCGGCGTGGCTGCGGGAGGCCACCCGGACCATGAGGTCGCTGGTGCCGGTGGTGATGCAGACCTCAAGGACCTGGCTCAGCCGCCCGAGCGTGTCGGTGACCTCGCCCAGAGTGCCCTGGGCGAGCTGCAGGTGCAGGAACGCGGTCACCGGCAGGCCGAGGCGCTCCAGGTCGACGCGGGCGCTGAAGCCCGTCAGCACCCCCGACTCGACGAGCCGCTGGTAGCGCGCCTGGACCGTGTTCCGCGCGACCCCCAGCCGGGCCGCGAGTTCGCTGGTCCCGGCCCGGGGATCTTCGGACAGGGCGGTCAGCAGCTCCGCGTCGAGCCGGTCAATGCTGGTCACAGTGCTCACCTGTCGTCGTTTGTGGTGGGTGTTAACTGAGCAGGACGCTCAATATTTCTGCAGAACCTTGACGTGGCAGCCACTCTAACCTCAAATTTACCGACATATGCGTCAGCTCTGGTGAAGGAGGCACACATGACCCAGACCGCCGATCCTGTGGTCGGGGCGGGTGCCCGCATCGACCTCGCCGATCGCTACCGGCCGGGTTCCGGCCCGGTGCTGCTGACGGGAGTCCAGGCCGTCGGCCGGTTGGTCGCCGAGCAGCGTGCGCGCGACGAGCGGGCCGGTCTGCGCACCGCCACGTTCGTGTCGGGATACCAGGGGAGCCCGCTGGCCGGTCTCGACAAGACGCTCGCCGGTCTGCGGTCCGATGACCTGCGCCTGCTGCCCGGTCTCAACGAGGAGCTCGGCGCCACCGCCGTCTGGGGCAGCCAGAGCACCCTGCCCAGCGGGCGGCGTACCCACGACGGCGTGGTGGGTCTCTGGTACGGCAAGGGACCCGGCGTCGACAGGTCGGGCGACGCGATCCGGCACGCGTCCACGTACGGTGTCGACCCGCGCGGCGGAGTGCTGGCCCTCGCCGGTGACGACCCCGGCGCGTCGTCGTCCACGCTGCCGTGCGTCAGCGAGCGCACGCTGGCCGCGATGGGGCTGCCCGTGCTGTACCCGCGCGACGCCGAGGAGATGGTCGCCCTCGGGCTGTACGGCATCGCCCTGTCCCGGGCGTCCGGCTGCTGGGTCGGCGTCAAGGTGGTCACCGCGGTGGCCGACGGGCTTTTCACGGTCGACCGCGACTTCGCCGACATGCACATAGCGGTTCCCGGGATCGAGTGGGAGGGGCGGCCGTGGACCTACCGGCAGCGCACCATGGCCTCCCCGACCGACAGCCTGCTCGCCGAGGCCGACCTGTTCGGCCCCCGGTGGGCGATGGTCGAGGCGTTCGGAGCCGCCAACCCGCTGGACGTCGTCGAGGTCGACCCCGCCGACGCCTGGCTCGGGATCGCGGCGCCCGGCGTGACGTACGACGCGGTGCGCCAGGCCCTGCTCGACCTGGGCCTTGACCAGTGGGATCTGGAGCGGGCCGGGATCCGGCTGATGCGGATCGGGATGCCCTACCCGCTCGGGGCCGGCACCCTGCGGCGGTTCGCGCGCGGGCTCCGCCAGATCCTGGTCGTGGAGGAGAAGACCTCCTTCGTCGAGAGCCAGGTGCGCGACCTGCTGTACGGCTCGGCCGACGCTCCGGCGGTGCTGGGAAAGCGGGACGCGGACGGCCGGCCGCTGGTGCCCGCCGGGGGACTGCTGAACGCCGACCGGCTGACCGGGCCGCTGCGCAGGCTGCTCGCCGACCGGGTCGAGCTCGCCCCGCCGCCACGGGCACCCCGGATGGCGCTCACCCTGACACCGGTGGCGAGCCGCACCCCGTACTTCTGCAGCGGCTGCCCGCACAACAGGTCGACCGTGCTTCCCGAAGGGTCGCTGGGAGCCGGCGGCATCGGGTGCCACACCATGGTGACGATCGCCGACCGGGAGAGCGCGCGGGTCACGTCGCTGACCCAGATGGGCGGCGAGGGGACACAGTGGCTGGGACAGGCGCAGTTCACCGACGTGCCGCACATCTTCCAGAACGTCGGCGACGGTACGTTCTTCCACTCCGGTCAGCTGGCGCTGCAGGCGTGCGTGGCGGCCGGGGTGAACATCACCTACAAGATCCTCTACAACCAGGTCGTCGCGATGACCGGTGCGCAGGACCCTCAGGGCGCCCTGAGCGTTCCGGCGCTGACGCGCAAGCTGCACGCCGAGGGCGTGGCCAGGATCATCGTCTGCTCCGAGACGCCCCGCGGCTACGGCAGGCGGGCCCGGTTCGCGCCGGGGACGCTCGTCTGGCACCGTGACCGGCTCGACGAGGCGCAGCGACTTCTTCGCGACGTGCCGGGCGTCACCGTGCTCATCTACGACCAGCAGTGCGCGGCCGAGGCCAGGCGGCTCCGCAAGCGCGGCAGGCTCGCCGAGCGGACCGAACGGGTCGTCATCAACGAGAGCGTCTGCGAGGGGTGCGGCGACTGCGGGGTGAAGAGCAACTGCCTGTCGGTGCAGCCCGTGGAGACCGAGCTCGGCCGCAAGACCAGGATCGACCAGACCTCCTGCAACACCGACTACACCTGCCTGCAGGGCGACTGCCCGTCCTTCGTCACCGTACGGGTCGACCCCTCTGGCAAATCCGCGCCCGGTGGGTCGCGACCCGAGCCGCCCGAGGTGGCGGATCCGGCCATTCCGGTGGCGAGCCCGACGTACGACGTGTTCCTGGCCGGGATCGGCGGCACGGGCATCGTGACGGTCAACGCGGTCCTGGCCACCGCCGCCCTGCACGACGGCCTGCGCAGTGCCGGCCTCGACCAGACCGGCCTGTCGCAGAAGGCGGGCCCGGTGACGTCGCACCTGCGGATCTCGGTGGACGGCGGTGAGCCGGCCAACCGGGTCAGTACCGCCGGTGCCGACACCGTGCTGGCGTTCGACCTGCTGGTGGGCGCCGACGCCAAGCACCTGGCCCTGGCGAACCCCGACCGCACCGTCGCGATCGCCTCGACGAGCCGGACACCGACCGGGGAGATGGTCTACGACGCCGGGCTCGGCTACCCGGACGCCGAGCCGATGCTCGCACGCCTGCGGAACTCGACGTCCAGGCTGCACGAGCTGGACGCGCTCGGCGCCGCCGAGGCGCTGTTCGGCTCCACGGACGTGGCGAATCTGCTGGTCGTGGGGGCCGCGTTCCAGGCCGGTGCGCTGCCGCTGACCGCGCGGGCCATCGAGCGGGCGATAGCGCTCAACGGGGTGAAGGTCGACCTCAACACCGCCGCCTTCCGCTGGGGCCGGGTCAGCGTCGCCGACCCGGCCGCGTTCGCCCGGGCCGTCTCGGGTGACGGGGTGCGGCCGGCCGCCGCCGATGGTGGCCCGGACGGCTCCGAGTTCCTGGCCGGCCGGTCGCTGGAGGGCGAGACCGCCCGGCTGGCGGGCCTGCGGGCCGTGGAACTGCGGGCGCACTCCGGCGCGGACCTGGCCCGGCGCTATGTCGACCTGGTCGAGACCGCGTGGACCGCTGAGCGGGCCGTGGGTGAGGCGACGGCCTTCAGCGAGGCGGTGGCCCGTGGCGCGCACCGGCTCTGGGCCTACAAGGACGAGTACGAGGTGGCCCGCCTGCTCACCGACCCCGCCACCGACCCGGTCGCCGGGCAGGTCCCCGGGGCCACGAAGGTCACCTACAACCTGCACCCGCCGATGCTGCGGTCGATGGGAATGAGCAGGAAGCTCAAGCTCGGTCCCTGGTTCCGGCCGGTGCTGCGCGGGCTCGCCAAGGGGCGGGTGCTGAGAGGTACGCCGCTGGACCCGTTCGGGTTCGCGCACGTCCGCCGGCTTGAGCGCGCGCTGGCGGCCGACTACCGGGGCATGGTCGTCGAGCTGGCCCGGACCCTCGACGCGGGCGGCTACGACCGCGCGGTGCAGGCCGCCGAGGCCGCGGAGCTGGTACGCGGCTACGAGGAGGTCAAGCTGGCAGGCATCGAGCGCTACCGTGAGCGGCGCGGCGAGCTCGGTGTCCCGCTCGACGACCAGGTGCTGCGGCTCCTGCGCTGACCACGACGTCGCGGAGGAGCCGGCGGCAGCGCCCGCGCGTGACGTCGACTGAGGTGTGGTCGACGTTCCCGGCCGATCCGCGGACGTCTCAGGCGTTGCTCGGTTCCCGGCGCGAACGGCGTTTCCGCCGGATCAGCAGGAACGTGATCGCCGCGAGTGCGGCGAGGACGACGCCGACCAGCGCCACCGTGGGGTAATGGATCATGTCCATTTCCGCCTTGACCGCTTGTGCTGTCCCGGTGGCGGGGAACTGGATGGTCGCCTCGGCGGTACGTTTCGTCAGCCCGCTTTCCAGTCGGATACGGGCACGCCACGGCCCGTCGGGCACCTGCTCGCTGAGGGCGGCGGTGACGGATCCGGTGTCGCCGGGAGCGAGCGTCGTGCCCGTTCGGACCTTGAACGGGCCGGCGCTCAGGCTTCCGGAGTCGTTGGTCAGTTTCAGGTCGCCGCTCAGGTCGAGTGCGCGGCCTCCGGTGTTGTGCACCTGCGCCAGGACGATCTGCTGACCGGCGGGTGACCGTTGGGCCGTCAGCGAGTCGATGGTGAAGTCCGATGCGGGTGGGTTGCCACGACCGACGGACAGGTAGATCCGGATACCGACGCGGTTGACCTCGGTGACGCCTCCACCGGGCGGCGCGGCCTTGGCCGCCTGGGCCCAGATCACGGCGTAGCGCTCTCCGGGGGCGGCCTTGTCCGGCACGGTGATGGTCGCGGTGACCGCCGAGCGGGCGTGCGGGGCCAGGGTCACCTCATTCCGATCCGTGCTGGTCCAGGAGGACAGCTCATTGGCAGTGCGATCGGCGGTGAACTGGAATTTCCGGTCGCGTACCTGTGCCGCGGCCGTGTAAAGCGAAAGCCGCTTGGGCGAGTCGGTCGTGTTGAACACCTCGACCCGCCGGTGAATGACGGACCCCGGGGCGAGGTGATCGATGATGTAGGTCCAGGCCCGCGCGTCGGCCCGCGCGGCGACCGGTGCTTCGAGCAGGCGGATCCCGATGCCGCCCGCGGGTGAGGAGGCCGCCGCCGACGCGGACCTGTCGAGCGTGCCGGCGGCCGGGGCGAGAGCCCCGGCCACCAGCAGCCCCGCAACGACGGTACGAAGACGCACGATTGTCGCCGGCTGTGGTCAGGCGACCGAATGGGTGACGGTGCCGGTGTATGTTCCCGCGACGGTCGCGGCCGGAATCGTCACGGTGAGCGTCGGATTCCAGGTGGCGGTGTTGTTACCGACGAGCTCGGTACCGGTGAACGCGGTGCGCGGCACGTTGATGATGCCGCCGGGGCCGGGGGTGAAGGTCCCCTCGCCCGTCGTGGCGGTGGCCGATCCGGGGGAATAGGTGAGGTTGATGTCCGGGATGGTCTCGGGCCCCGTGGCCGCGCCGGTGGTGAAGTCGGTGCCGGTGACGGTCGCGGTCCAGGACCCGTTCAGGGTGGCGCGCTCGTCGGTGACCGTGACGGGACCGAGCTGCCCCGAGATGTTGGCGGCGCCGGATGCCACCGAGCCGAGGCTCGCCGATCCCGGCGCGTTGACCGTGAGACCGGCGGACGTGATCGAGAACGTGACGGTGGTGTCCACGGCCAGGGCGGGCAGAGCGGTCGCTGCGACAAGGCTGAGACCGACGGCTGCGGCGATCGCCAAAAGCGGTTTACGCATCTTCTGATCCAATGTTCAAGCGGATGTGAGAGGCGATGCGCAGCTCGGACGCTCAACCCAAGGAATCAAGCCCGCAGGCATACCGGCACGCCTCGTAGCGGACGATAACTCTTCGCGGTTTCCGCAAGATCAAAGGCGCGACGCGTGCAATCGCTGCAATACCGTTCCATGGCAATGAAATGCCGAAAGGCGCGGACTTCGGCAATGGGTCCACGATCGCGCACCCTTACCTGTAGGTGACTTCCTGTGGCGAACAGTTGCTCACGGTTGCCCTGGGGGTGATGGCGTGGGTCCGCGTGGCGGGCATCGAGGTCGGCCCGGTGCGCCCGACAGTGGCCGTGCCCGAGGATCAGCCGGGGGTGAGTGCCGCACTGATCGGCCTTGACCGGCCCGCACCGCCTCCCGCGTGCGACTGGCCGTCGGCCCGGACAGGGGTGCCCCGGTCGGCTTTCCCGGGTGCGACCGGGGCGCCCTCGGGCGGAGACCTTGCCCATCCCCCCGAGGGCGGCCCCTCCTGACAGGGGGAAGCATATAGTGACCGTGCGGATACCTATGGTTGTTGCCCGTTTTGTTTACGCCCGCGCCGCGCTCGCAGCCGCCGAGGTCCTCGGCCAAGCGGTGGACGAGGTGAGCGGCTGCCCAACCTCGACCAGACCGCCTGGCTGAGGTCACGCATCCCGGCTTCCAGTGGTTTTCCGGAGGGAGAGGCCCCCGGCGGGGGAGGCACCCGCTTCGCTAGGCTCGGATGATGGGCTCTTTTAGAACGCTTGTGCTGTGGGATATCGATCACACGCTGGTCAGCATCGACGGGGTCGGCAGGGACATCTACGCCGAGGCGTTCCAGGTGGTGACCGGGCAGCCGATGCGGCGGGTCGCGGCCATGGCGGGGCGGACCGACTGGGCGATCACGGCGGAGACGCTCCGGATGCACGACGTCGAGGTGTCGGAGAAACTGCTGAGCTCCTTCGTCGCGGCCCTCGCCGAGGCGTTCGTCGTCTACGAGGCGGAGATCTCGCAGCGGGGCAGGGTCCTGGCGGGGGTGCGCGAGGTGCTCGACGTGCTGGCGGGCCGGGCCGACGTGATCCAGTCGCTGCTCACCGGGAACATGGAGCCGCTGGCGATCGGCAAGCTCAGGGCGTTCGAGCTGGAGGGTTTTGTGGACTTCGAGGTGGGGGCCTACGGGATGGACCACGAGGACCGCGCGGTGCTGGTGGGCCTGGCGCAGCAGCGTGCCGCGCGGAAGTACGAGGAGTCCTTCACCGCGCGGAACACGGTGCTGGTCGGGGATACGCCGAACGACGTTCTAGCCGGCCTTGAGGGTGGGGCGCGGGTGGTGGCCGTCGCCACCGGTTCCAGTGACGTCCAGGCCCTGAAGGAGGCCGGTGCGGAGCTGGTGCTGGAGGATCTCGCCGACACCGCCGCCGTGGTACGGGCACTCCTGGGGCCGTCGGAGCCGTAGGGCGGTCCCGGCCGTCGCCGGGCCGCGCGACCGACCATGGCGCGTGGCGCGCGGATTCCCCGTGGTCGCGGGACGGCCGCGCGCCGCGGCCTCCGGCGAGAGGCGGTCGCCCTACCTTGAGGGCGGACCGGCGGTCATGGCACGCACGTCGACGAGCCTGACCAGTTCCGGCAGGACCGTGCCCAGCGGGGCGTCGACGGCGAGCGTCGCGTAGCCGTCACCGCGGGTCGGGCCCTGGTTGACGATCGCCACGGGGATGCCGAGCTTCGCGGCGTGCAGCACGAACCGGCGGCCGGACATCACCGTCAGCGACGATCCGAGCACCAGCAGCAGGCGCGCTCGCTCCACCAGGGCGTAGCAGGTGCGGACGCGCTCCGGCGGGACGGTCTCCCCGAAGAAGACGACGTCGGGCTTGAGCACCCCCCGGTCACACGCCCGGCAGCCGACCAGCTGGAACCCGTCGACCTCCTCGTCCGCCAGCTCGACGTCGCCGTCCGGGTTGATCGCGCCTGCCCGGGCACCGAACCGGGGGTTCGCCAGCGTCAGGCGATGATCCAGCTCCTCGCGCGGGCTCGAATCACCGCAGTCCAGGCAGATCACCTGATGCAGGCTGCCGTGCAGCTCGACGACCGCCTCGGCGCCGCCCGCCTGGTGCAGGCCGTCCACGTTCTGCGTCACGATGCCGGCCACCAGGCCGCGCCGCTGGAGCCGCGCGACCGCGTGGTGGCCGCTGTTCGGCCTCGCCCCGGTCATCGCCCGCCACCCGAGGTAGCTCCGCGCCCAGTAGCGTCGCCTGGCGGCCGGGTCGCCGGTGAACGTCTGGTAGGTCATCGGGGTGTGCCGGACCAGGGAGCCGAGAGGCCCCCGGTAGTCGGGAATTCCCGACTCCGTCGATATCCCGGCCCCGCTCAGCACCACGACACCGCCCGCGGCCACCAGCTTCGCCAGCGCGCTCGTATCCTCGCTCACCCTCCCATACTGACCCACCTCGGATACCGCACGGCCTCGGGCCTGCCATCGGTCGGGCTGTCCCGCCTCCTGGGATGCCGGGATGGTTGTCTCGTGGCCACAGTGGTTGTGACGCGGTGGTGCCGGTCGGGGGTGGTCAGCGGAAGTCGTCGGCGTGGTCGGCCACCCACCGGCGGAACGGGGTGGCCGGTGCTCCGGTGAGTTCCTCCACGGTGGAGGTGGTCGACTCCGGGGTGGCCGCCATCCGCGCGTGCCCGTCGATGATTCCCTCCGCCGCGGCGGCCGGCCAGCCCTGGTCGAGCAACTCGCGCAGCGCGATCTCCGGTGCGAGCTCCTCCCAGCGCGTCGGCCGGCCGATCGCCTCGCCGATGGCGGTCACCTGCTCCACCTGGGTCAGCGCCTCGGGGCCGGTCAGCACGTACCTCGCCCCGGCGTGGCCGGTGCCGGTGAGCACGCTCACCCCCGCGGCGGCGATGTCGCGCTCGTGGATCAGTGGCCTGGTGGCCGCACCGTGCACCCAGCGGACGACGCCGGTCCCCCGGATCTGGGCGGCCCACATCAGGGTGTTGGCGGCGAACCCGCCGGGCCGCAGGAACGTCCACTCCGCTCCGGACCGCTCGATCAGCCCCTCGATGAGGGCGTGGGAGCCGAGGATCGAGTTCGGGTCCTGGCCGGGGGCGTCGGACGTGCCGCGCGCGGAGAGGTAGACGACGCGGCGGGCGTGCTCGGTGATCCTCTCGATGGTCGCGGGCGCCGCGTGGTCGGCCGCGAGGGTCGGCCAGACGAGGAACACCGAGTCGACCCCGTCCAGGGCGGCGTCCAGGCTGCCGGGGTCGGCCAGGTCGCCGCGTACCACCTCGGCGCCCTCCGGGAGCCTGGCGGACGCGGGATCGCGGGCCAGCGCGCGCACGGCGGCGCCCGCGCCGAGGAACTGGGCCACGGCCTGGCCGCCGACCTTGCCGGTCGCCCCGGTAACCAGAATCATGATGATCTCCTTCGTCAGTGGGAATGCCGCGATCAGTCTTCAACTTCAACTTTGGTTCAGGTCAATGGAGTCAGGGAGGATGGGACCGTTGTCCACCGAGCATCAGCCGCTTCCCGGAAGCGCGGGCGGGAAGGCCGGGACGCCGTGGACGCGCGGGCGGGTCCTCGCGTCGCTCGCCGTGCTGGTCGCCGGGCTGCTGATATTCCACGACGCCGTGCCGAACGCCGTGGGCAACCTCGGCAGCCTGCTGGAGACGTTCCTGCCCTGGGTCGGCCTGGCGGTTCCCTTGCTGGGGGTTCTGGCGCTGCTGCGGCGTTCGGCTCTCGCGGCGGTGGCCCTGCTGCTCCCCGTGACGGCCTGGGCCGCTCTCTTCGGCGGCCGGCTGCCGCCCGCCGAGCGGGGAGCGGCACACGATCTGGCGGTGTCCCAATTGACGGTGCTCCAGCACAACGTCGCGGACGACAACCAAGACCCGGCCGGAACCGCGCGGGCCCTGGCCGGAGCCGGTGCGGATCTTGTCGCTCTGGAGGAGGTGACCCCCGAGGCACTGCCCGTCTACGGGGCCGCCCTCGCGCCGGACCATCCCCACCGCACCGTCGTGGGCACCGTCGGGCTCTGGTCCAGGTATCCCCTCACGGACTCACGACCGGTGGACATCAGGCCGAAGGACATCGAGGGCGACTGGAGCCGGGGGTTGCGGACCACGGCGCGGACCCCGTACGGCGACGTGGCCGTCTACGTCGCCCACCTTCCCTCGCTCCGCATCCGGCTGCCGGACGGCTTCGGCTCCGGCCGGAGGGACGAGAGCGCCGTCGCGCTGGGTGGGGCCATCGCCGCGGAGAGGCTGGAGCGGGTCATCCTGCTGGGCGATCTCAACGGCACCCTCGACGACCGGGGCCTGGCCCCCCTCACCTCACGCCTGATCCCGGCGCGGGACGGTTTCGACTTCAGCTGGCCCGTCGCCTTCCCCGTCGCCAGGATCGACCATGTCATGACCCGTGCGGCGACCCCCGTCAGCACCTGGACCCTGCCCGCCACCGGCAGCGACCACCTGCCGATCGCCGCCCGCATCAAGTTCTGACGCACACAGGCGAGCAGGGGGGCGGCCGACTCGCCGCGAGAACGGGCCGCCGGTTCTGCCGGTGCGGGGGCGTGGCGTGTCGGTCGCCGTTCGCCGGATATGGCCGATCGACGCCACCGCGCGGCCCTTCCACAAGCCGGCTCCGCGGGCCACCTACGTCGAGATCGAGGGCGCGCCCCACGGCCTGCTCTGGACCCACGCCGCCGAGGTCACCGAGGCACTCCTCGGCTTCGTCAAAGGCTGAACGGTCACGGTGAGACCGTCTCGCCACCGGTGACGGGCGGCTCGGGCGAGTTCGGTCGTTCTCGGTGACCGCGTCGTGGCCGGTCGCCTCCGGCCGGCGTTACATGCTCCCGGGGGCGGCCGTGGCGACAACGATGCCACGGCCGCGCCGACCCGTCACCAAGCCGGACGGATCACGGTGAGACCGGTGTGGGCACCTCCTCCGCGGTCGTCTCGTCGCCCTCGATCGCCGCACCGCTGAACTGCGCGGAGTACAGGCGGTGGTAGGCGCCGTGGGCGGCGAGCAGCTCGTCGTGGGTGCCGTGCTCGACGATGCTTCCCTCCTCCATCACCAGGATGAGGTCGGCGTCGCGGATGGTCGACAGCCGGTGGGCGATGACGAAGCTGGTGCGGTCCGAGCGCAGCGCGGCCATGGCGTGCTGCACCAGGACCTCGGTGCGGGTGTCGACCGAGCTGGTGGCCTCGTCGAGGATGAGCAGCGACGGGTCGGCGAGGAAGGCGCGGGCGATGGTCAGCAGCTGCTTCTCACCGGCGCTGACGTTGCTCCCCTCCTCGTCGATCACCGTGTCGTAGCCGTCCGGCAGGGTGCGCACGAAACGGTCGACGAAGGTGGCCCGCGCGGCGGCGAGGATCTGCTCCTCGGTGGCCCCGGGGTTGCCGTAGGCGATGTTCTCGCGGATGGTGCCGCCGAACAGCCAGGTGTCCTGGAGCACCATGCCGATGTGCGAGCGCAGGTCGTCGCGGCGCATCGCGGTGATGTCGATGCCGTCGAGGGTGATCCGGCCCGAGTTCAGCTCGTAGAAGCGCATGATGAGGTTGACCAGGGTGGTCTTGCCCGCGCCGGTCGGGCCGACGATCGCGACGGTGTGCCCGGGGTCGGCCACCAGGGACAGGTCCTCGATGAGGGGCTGTTCCGGGTCGTAGCTGAAGGACACGTGCTCGAACTCGACGCGGCCCCGCCTGGCGGTGGGCACCACCGGGTCGGCCGGGTCGGGCTCCTGCTCCGCGGCGTCGAGCAGCTCGAAGACCCGCTCGGCCGAGGCCACCCCCGACTGCAGCAGGTTGGCCATCGAGGCGACCTGGGTCAGCGGCTGGGTGAACTGCCGGGAGTACTGGATGAACGCCTGCACGTCACCCAGGCTCATCGCCCCGGTGGCGACCCGCAGGCCACCGACGACGGCGATGGCGAGGTAGTTGAGGTTCCCGATGAACATCATCATCGGCATGATGATCCCGGAGATGAACTGGGCGCCGAAGCTGGCCTTGAACAGCTCCTCGTTCCTCTCCCTGAACACCTCCTCGACCTCGGGGCGGCGTCCGAACACCTTCACCAGCTCGTGGCCGGTGAACGCCTCCTCGATGTGGGCGTTCAGGCTGCCGGTGTGCTTCCACTGCGCGACGAAGTGCTTCTGCGAGCGCTTGGCGATCATCCCGGTGGCGACCATCGTCAGCGGGATGGTCACCAGGGCGATCAGCGCGAGCAGCGGTGAGATCACGAACATCATCGCGAGCACGCCGATCACCAGCAGCAGCGAGTTCAGCAGCTGGCTCATGGTCTGCTGCAGGGTCTGCGAGACGTTGTCGATGTCGTTGGTGACCCGGCTGAGCAGCTCGCCGCGCGGCTGGCCGTCGAAGAACCTGAGCGGAAGCCGGTGCATCTTCTCCTCGACCTCCTCCCGCAGCCGGTAGACGGTGCGCTGCACCACGTCGTTGAGCAGGTAACCCTGGTACCAGGCGAAGAGCGACGACGCGATGTAGAGCCCCAGCACCCAGAGCAGGACCGTGCCCAGCGCGCCGAAGTCGATGCCCTGACCGGGGACGACGTCCATCCCCGCGAGCAGGTCGGCGAAGTTGTCGTTGCCGGAGGCGCGGGCCGCCTCGATCGCCTGCTGCGTGCTCGTCCCGGCGGGCAGTTGCTTGCCGATCACCCCGGTGAAGATCAGGTCCGTCGCGTACCCGAGGATCTTCGGCCCGATGACGGAGAACACCACGCTGATCACGGCGAGGCCGACCACGGCCAGCAGCCTCGGGCGATCGGGGTTCATTCGCCGGACCAGCCGTCGCGCGGAGGGCCCGAAGTTCATCGACTTCTCCGCGGGCATCCCGGCCCCGCCCATGGGGCCCCGGCCGAAGCCTCCGCCGCCGACGGGTGGTCGCGGTCGCGCGGTCGTGGGACTGTCACTCATGCTGCGGTCTCCGCGGCTAGTTGGGACTCGACGATCTCGATGTACGTCGGGCAGGAATCCAGCAGCTCGTCATGGGTTCCCAGGCCGACGATCACGCCGTCGTCCAGGACGATGATCTGATCGGCGTCGGCGATGGTGGAGACCCGCTGGCCGACGATGATGACGGCGGCCTCGGCGGTGTGCGGGCGCAGGGCGGCGCGCAGCCGCGCGTCGGTGGCCAGGTCCAGGGCCGAGAACGAGTCGTCGAACAGGTAGATCTCGGGCTTGCTGACCAGTGCCCTGGCGATGGACAGTCGCTGTCGCTGCCCGCCGGACACGTTCGTGCCGCCCTGGGTGATGGGCGCCTCCAGGCCCTCGGGCATCGCCTCGACGAAGTCGCGCGCCTGGGCCACCTCCAGCGCCTGCCACAGCTCCTCGTCGTCGGCGTCCGGGTTGCCGTAGCGCAGGTTGCTGGCGACGGTGCCGCTGAACAGGTACGGCTTCTGCGGCACCAGGCCGATGCGCGACCAGAGCACCTGGGGGTCGAGGTCGCGGACGTCGACGCCGTTGACCGAGACCGTGCCCGAGGTGGCGTCGAACAGCCTGGGCACCAGCGAGACCAGCGTCGTCTTGCCGGAGCCGGTGCTGCCGATCACGGCGGTGGTCTGTCCCGCCGTCACGCGGAAGGAGACGCCGGACAGCACGGGTGCCTCCGCGCCCGGGTAGCGGAACTCGACGTCGCGCATCTCCAGCTCGGCGCGGCCGCTCACCTGCCGTACCGGGTCGCTGGGCGGCGTCACCGACGACTCGGTGTCGAGCACCTCGGTGATGCGCTCGGCGCAGACCGCGGCGCGCGGGATCATCATCGAGATGAAGCTGGCCATCATCACCGACATGAGGATCTGCATCAGGTACATCAGGAACGCGGTCAGGGCGCCGATCTGCATCTCGCCGCTGTCCACCCGCCCGGCGCCGAACCAGAGCACGGCGATGCTGGAGACGTTGAGGATCAGCATCACGGTGGGGAAGATGAGCGCGGTCAGTCGTCCCACCCGCAGCGCGGTGTCGGTCAGCTCGTCGTTGGCGCCGGCGAACCGGCGGGTCTCCTCACGCTCGCGGACGAAGGCGCGTACCACGCGGATGCCGGTGAGCTGTTCGCGCAGCACCTGGTTCACCCGGTCGATGCGCTCCTGCATCGCGCGGAACTGGGGGACCATGCGGACGATGATCAGGCCGATCGAGATCAGCAGCGCGGGGACGCAGACCAGCATGAGCCAGGACAGGCCGAGGTCCTGGCGCAGTGCCATGATGATGCTGCCGACGCCCATGATGGGGGCCGAGACCAGCATCGTGCAGGTCATCACGACGAGCATCTGGACCTGCTGCACGTCGTTGGTCCCGCGGGTGATCAGGGAGGGGGCGCCGAAGTGGGAGACCTCCCTGGCGGAGAAGCCGCCGACCTGGTGGAAGATCGCCGAGCGGACGTCGCGCCCGAACCCCATGGCCGCGTGGGAGCCGTAGTAGACCGCCGCGATCGAGCAGGCGATCTGCACGAGGGAGACGGCCAGCATCCAGCCTCCCGCGGTGAGGATGTAGCCGGTGTCGCCGGTGGCCACGCCTTGGTCGATGATGTCGGCGTTCAGGCTGGGCAGATAGAGCGAGGCGATGGTGCCGACCAGTTGCAGCACCACCACGGCGGTCAGCACCGCCGAGTAGGGGCGCAGGTAGGTGCGGAGCAGGCGGGTCAGCATGGGGTCTCTTTAGGTGGGGTGGCCGGGAGAGGGGCGTCGTGCCGGGGGACCGGCCGTCGGCCGGTCTCGCCCGTCGTCCCGGTAGCCGGGATCATGAGGATTTCCTCCAGCGGGGGAGTGTCGGACTCAGCCTGCGACCTGAACTTCGGTTGAGGTCAAGGGAGCGGGCCGAGGTGGGGATAGGTGCGGCCCCCGACCGGCGGCTTGGAAACGGTCTCCGAGAGCGGCAGCGGGTCGCCTTCGACGAACTCCCGATGGTCGCGCGCGACAGGCGGCGGCCATGGCGCAGCCGGTCGTGGGGGCTCGATCGGGCCGGTGAGCACCTGCCGGATGAGGGAGCCCTGGCACGTCGGTCATCCTACAAAGCAAGTGGACAGGCTGCTCGCCCATTTATTGCGGTTCAGCCGCATGTGGTGTTCGGGGCGGCGCTTCGAGGGCCAGAAGGTACGGGTGGGGCTCCTGTGCAAGAAGTGATCGTTTCCGACGGAGCGCGGAATCTTTTTCCGGCAAATGTAGGAAAACAGCGCGAAAAACCCCATCTTTCACCCGATGCGGCGGGCATCATCTGCGATCTAACGTCGTGTGGCAGACAACCAGACATCACCACGACAGCCGTCTGCCTGTCGGCCAGGAGATCACCTGATGCCCCGTGCCCTCGCCCACCGTCCGTGGGTGCCCACCGTCACCGAGGATCGCGTCCAGTCCGTACTGAAGGCCGTGACGGACCAGACCGCCTCCTCGATCCAGAGCGAGATCGAACGGCTGGTGGCCGGCAACCACCGCATCCACGACATTGAGTCGGTCAACCTGAACCCGGCCACGAACATCATGAACCCCCGGGCCGAGGCGCTGCTCTCGGCCGGCCTCGGGTCGCGGCCGTCACTGGGGTACCCGGGCGAGAAGTACGAGATGGGCCTGGAGGCGATCGAGCAGATCGAGATCATCGCCGCCGAGCTGGCCGCCGAGGTCTTCGGCGCCGGCTACGCCGAGGTACGCGTCGGCTCGGGAGCGCTGGCGAACCTCTACACCTTCATGGCCGTCTGCGAGCCCGGTGACACGATCATCGCCCCGCCGGCGAGCATCGGCGGCCACGTCACGCACCACGAGCCCGGCGCGGCCGGCCTGTACGGGTTGAAGATCGTTCCCGCCCCCATCACGCCGGACGGCTACACGGTGGACGTCGACGCCCTGCGCGAGCTCGCCGAGCGGGTCCGGCCGAAGCTGATCACCATCGGCGGCAGCCTCAACCTGTTCCACCATCCGGTGGCGCGCATCCGCGAGATCGCCGACTCGGTCGGCGCCCGCGTGCTCTTCGACGCCGCCCACCTCTGCGGCATGATCGCCGGAAAGGCGTGGCCGCAGCCGCTGGTGGAGGGCGCCCACCTGATCACCATGAGCACGTACAAGAGCCTGGGCGGGCCGGCGGGCGGGCTCATCGTGACCAACGACGCCGAGCTCGCCGAGCGGCTCGACGCGATCGCCTACCCGGGACTGACCGCCAACTTCGACGCGGGCAAGACCGCCGCGCTCGCCATGACCATGCTCGACTGGAAGGCGGCGGGGCCCGCCTACGCGCAGGAGATGATCGCGACCGCGCGGCGGCTGGCGGACGAGCTGCTCGCCCTCGGCGTCCCGATCTTCGCCGCCGACCGGGGGTGCACCCGCTCCCACCAGTTCTCCGTGCTGGCCCACCGCTACGGCGGCGGGCAGCGGGCCGCCCGGCGGCTGCGCGAGGCGAACCTGCTCAGCAGCGGCATCGGCCTGCCGGTGGAGGCGGTCGAGGGGGACGTGAACGGCCTGCGGATCGGTACGCCGGAGATCGTCAGGCTCGGGATGACCGAGGCGGACATGCCGGAGCTGGCCTCGTTCATCGCCCGCGGCCTGGACGAGAACGTCGACCCGGGCACCGTGGCGCCGGAGGTCACCGAGTGGCGGAGCCGCTTCTCCGGCGTGCGCTTCACGGTGGACACCCCCTCCTGAGGGGGGCATACGTCGTGCCGTGCTGAAATCCGCCCATACCCCGGCTCCCGTGTTAGCGGCGTGGCAGCCGGGGTAGGGGCGGCCGTGCGCCCGCCGTCGCGCGTCCCCGCCAGGGGAGATCCGATCCGCCGGCGGCCGGTCCTTGTCCGGGGCGTGACCGCAGGGGCCCGGTGTGAGAGGAGAGCACGGTGGCCGACCAATCGGATCTGATCCTCGACCTGGTGTGGCAGGAGTTCCACGAGGTCGTGAACATGACGTCGGAGGAGCTGCGCGCCTTCCTGCTGGCGTCGGCCTCGGCGGACGGGGGCGTCGCCAGGAGTCCCGAGTCGGTCATGCCGCCGCTCGGACGCCAGGTGCTCGGGGTCCTCGGCAAGCGGAAGGACGACCTGACCGCGGACGACATCGAGACGATGCGGCAGGCCGTCGACCGCGTCGAGGACACGCTGGCCGAGGGGAGGGTCGGCGATGACGACGACGACCGGCGGCGGGCGCTGCTGGAGGTCGGGCACAACCCGCTCCGGCCGTCCCGGCTCCGGGGCTGACCTCGGCCGAGGGCACCCGCGAGCCGTGCCGGAGCCGTGCGGTGTGGCAGGGCTCGAAAGCCACCCATGACCTGGAAGGCGACCTCGGGGAGCGGCCTTGAACGGGAGAGCGCACCGGACTCGCCGCCGCGTCCCCGATCCGCGAAACACGCCTCAGGCGCGGGCCGACCAGCGGGAGAGCAGTTCGGCCTCCCGGTCGGGGGTGATGGTGGCGGCCGTGCCGAAGGACGCCTCCGCCTCGCGGATCTCGCGGATCGACCGTCCCAGGGGGCGCGGGTCGAGCCCCGCGGCGCGGGCGGCGGCGGGGTCGGCGGCGTTGATCGACTTTTGCGGGTCACCCTCGGACCACAGGGGCAGCGACAGGCCGTTCTCACCCTCGGCGAGCAGGAAGTCCTGCCCGACCCAGGTCAGGGTGGTTCCCGGCGGCCCGACCTCGGCCACGATCGCCTCCAGCAGGTCGCCGAAGGAGAACGGCGGGGGAGGGCTGACCGCGTGGAAGGTGCCCGGATGCCTCCCCTCGACCATGGAGACGATCCAGGAGGCCATGTCGCGGGCGTCGATCACCTGGATGGGGTCGCCGGGATCGCCGGGCGCGAGGACCTCGCCGCCGCGCGCGATCCGGTTGACCCAGTAGGTGAAGCGGCCGGTGTGGTCATGCGGGCCGATGACGTACGTGGGCCGTACGACCAGCGTCGAGGTCCCGAACGCGTCCACCGAGGCCCGCTCGCACAGCACCTTCATCGGCCCGTACACCTCGCCGGTCACCGTCTCGGGGATCGGCCCGTCGAGCTCCGCCAGCGGGGAGTCCTCGGTGAAGCCCGGCCGCTCGGGCGCCCGGTAGACCGCGGTGGTGGAGACGAAGGCGTACTGGCCGGTGGAGAGCGCGCCGGCGAGCGAGGTGACCTGCGACGGGTGGTAGGCGCTGACGTCGATCGTCGCGTCCCACCGGCGGTCGCGCAGCACGGACAGGTCGGCATTGCGGTCGGCGAGCAGGTGCTCGGCCTCGGGGAACAGTTCGGGGCCCGTCATACCCCGGTGCAGCAGGGAGATCTGGTGCCCGGCCGCGATCGCGGCCGCGGTGATGTGCCGGCCGACGAACCGGGTACCGCCGATGATCAGGATTCGCATACCTCACATTGTGGCGAATCTGGTGAGGTAACTCACGACGCGTTTCGCGTCTGGCCGGGGTGACGGCGGATCGGTCGAAAGGCCGCCGGGCGGCGGCTCCGCGAACGCCGGCACCCGTTCCGGCGATCAGCGGTCAGTAGCCGCCGAACCAGCCAGGAACGTCGAGCCGGAAGACGTCCCCCGTGGTCACGGCGCGCAGGTCGGACTCCAGGGCGCGCAGGCGGTCCTCACCGAGGGTCCTCGCCCAGCCGGCGCGCAGGTCCTCGAAGATGCGCGCGGACCGGGCGAGGCTGTCGACGCCCCGCTCGGTGAGCCGCACGATCTTGCGGCGGGCGTCGTCGGGGTCGGAACGCCGCTCGACGTAGCCCAGCTGCTCCAGGGTGTCCACGGTCTTGCCCGCCGCCTGCTTGGAGACGCCCAGCCGCCGGCCGAGTTCCACGGCGGTGGTGCCCTCGGGGCCGATCGCCTGCAGCGCGAACCCATGCATCGGACGCATGTCGGGGTGTCCCTGGCGGGCGAGCTCCGCGTGGAGCTCGTCGATGAGCATCCGGAAGCCGAGGAAGAGCCTGAGCGGGAGTTCGAAGCCCGGGGGGTCGGCCGGCACGATCGCCTCCCGCCTCGCTGTTTCGACAATGGTGTTGTCGAGCTTAGGGACTCTCGCCGTACCTGTCATCCGCGGGGTGGCACACACCCCGGGCGGGCGCCGACCCCACGCGCGCCGACGGCGTCGCCCGGCCGGGCGCACCGGCTCCGCGAAGGGTCACCCTCACCGCAGCCGCCCGTCGGGGCGGCGCGGGTCCTGGAGCCACTTGTCGGTCTGGCGGGTCGCGTTGGGCGCGCCGGGGGTGCCGGGCGAGCGGCGGGTGGCGCGGGTCTCGGTCACGGTGAAGTCGGCCACCACGTGCCGGTTGTGCAGCAGGAAACCGACGACGCCCGCGATCGCCTGCACGCTGCCCCCCGCGCGGGCGCGGCCGGTCAGGAGGTAGACCAGCGGCGTGGACGGCTGGTCGAGGGCGAAATGGCGGCCGTGGTGGTGCGCGTCCTGGAGCGTTCTTATCGGGATCGGCCGTGAGGTGGTGAACCACGCGGCGACCTCCCAGAAGGGCTGGGCCTGGTCGCCGTCGGTCGACTCCTCGTAGCAGGTCGTGCAACCCCGGCGAGCGTCCTGCCCGTGGGGGCACGCCCAGGCGGCGAGGTCGTGCGGCATGCTGCGCTCGGACATGAGCTGACCGTACCTTCCCGTACGGGGAGACCGGCGTTTCGCCGTCCCCCCGCGCCGGGGCATCGGGTTTTCCGCTGGACGGCCCCGGTGTCGTGCTGTCTCGGTGCTGTCGCCTGCCCGTTTCCGGTCCCGGTACTCGTCCGCTCACCCGAGTGCACCCGCGAAATATCCATGTATTTCGTGGTCTCTGCAGGTCATCGAGAGGAAGGAGCGATCTTGGGGGCGTTTCGAGGGCTTCGGTGTGGGCATCGGACCGATCGGGGGGCATCGAACGGGGGACGCATGGCGCGTGGGTTTGACGCGTCCGCTCACTATGGGCGGCGCATCGCCGACGTTCACGACGGCGGCATCACGGTGAACGACTCACCCGGGGGCGTGTGCAGACCCCTGACGGCTTCCGGACTCCCGGCGGACCCGGATCTCCCGGCGTCTCCGGAGCCGCCGAGGTCTCCTGGGCAGCCGCGTCTTTCGGATCTCCCGGAGTCCTCGGCACTGTCGCGCCTCCCCGAACTGCTGGGCTCTCCCGGGCCGTCACGTGCCACGAAGCCCCCGGGCTCCCCTAAGGCCCCGAGATCCCTGAAAGCCCCGAGATCCCTGAAGCCCGCGAAGTCTCCGGAGCGCTCGAAGCTCGCCGAGCGCCCGGACCCGCCGGACCTGCCGGTGCCGGTGCCGGTGCCGGTGCCGGGCAGGGCTCCGGCGCTGCCCGCCGCGCGGGGCCCGATCAGCGCCCTGCTCTTCGAACGGCTGGTACACCCACCGCACCGCTTCGGCCTCCTGTCGCTCCCGCTGCTGTCGTTCCCCGCCCGTTTCGCGGGCCCGGTCCTCGCGGACGAGGACGTGCAGCTGGCGCTCTTCGTCTGCTACGAGCTGCACCACCGGGGCTTCGAGGGTGTGGACGAGCGGTGGGAGTGGAACCCCTCGCTGCTGGAGGTGCGGGAGATCCTGGAGGCACGGTTCGAGGAGGGACTGGCGCGGGCCGTGTCATGCCCGCCCACCCAGCGGGCCGAGCAGATGAGCCAGGCCCTGACCGATCTGGTGGCCGCCGCCGTCGACGGCCCCGACCTGCCGGGGTTCCTCCAGCGGCAGGCCGACCTCGCGCAGTTCCGCGAGTTCGTCGCGCACCGGTCGATCCACCACCTGAAGGGGGCCGATCAGCGCACCTGGGCGATCCCCCGGCTGAGCGGACGTCCCAAGGCGGCGCTGGTGGAGATCCAGGCGGGCCAGTACGGTGGCGGGCGCGTCGAGCGGATGCACTCCGAGCTTTTCCGTACCACCATGCGCCGGCTGGGCATGGACGACTCCTACGGCGCCTACCTCGACCAAGTCCCGGCGATCACGCTGGCCGTCTCCAACACGATGTCGCTGTTCGGGCTCCACCGGCGCCACCTCGGAGCGCTGCTCGGCCACCTGGCGGCCGCCGAGATGACCTCCTCGGTCCCCAACCGTCGCTACTCCGGGGGGCTGCGGCGACTGGGGGCGGGCGAGGCGGCGAGCCGTTTCTACGACGAGCAGGTGCGGGCCGACGCCGTACCCGAGCAGACCGCCGCGCACGACATGTGCGGCGGGTTCGTACGGCAGCACCCCTCGCGGGCCGGTGACGTCCTGTACGGGGCGGCCTGCGCGCTGACCCTGGACCGGCTCTTCGCCGAGCACGTCATGAGCCGGTGGCGGCGCGGCGTCTCGTCACTGCGGGAGGTGGGCGCGGCGCGGCCGTGACCCCGGCCACCGATGGCGTGATGACCGGACCAAGTGGTACCGGCGGGGGGAGGCCCGTACCTCAGTCTCCGCGCCCGCCCATGGCCTGGCGGATCACGTCGCGGGTCCGGTCCACGAGCGCCAGCGGCGTCCCGAGCAGCAGGTTCCTGACCGCCGACTCGGTGCCCGGATGCGGGTGGGTCGGCGCCAGCGCCTCGGCCGCCTTCACCCCGGCGGCCAGGGCCCGGCGCTCGGCCTCGCTGGTCTGGGTGCGGAACTGGGGAAACTCGTGGCGTTCCTCGGCGTGGGCGTGGGCCAGCACCGCCGCCCGCAGGACCTGCAGGTGCCCGGAGAAGTCGGGATGGTCGGTGCCCAGCCTCTCCAGGTCGGAGAGCATCTGCTTGGCCTCCCGCTCCTCGGCGAGGCGCTCGTCGACCACCTTGTCCCCACCTTCGATCTTGCGGCGTGCGTAGGGGTGCACGACCTCCTCCTCGGCGGTCTCGTGCACGGCCAGCATCCGCACCAGGCGCTGGAACGCCTCGGCCCGCCGGTTCCCCGCGGGAGCGTCCTCCACCTTGTCGAACAGATCCCTGATCATCACATGCTGGCGCACCAGCAGGTCCACGACGTCGTTCTCATCCATCAGCTCGGGCACGTTCCTGTGGTCACTCATAGGTCCCCCTTGTCAACAGAACGCTTACCCCCATCCGGGCACCGAAACCTGGGGCGACCCGGCACGGGTCGCGCACCGGTGACCGCGTACCCGGAGACGTCCGCGCGAAGCCGCGGTCAGACGGTGATCCACTCGGTGACGACGGTCGCGCCCGCAAGGTGGCAGCGGAGGCTGAAAGGCCCGGCGGGGACGTCGTCGTGGACGAACCTGCCCAGCTCGTCCGTGGCCAGCGTGACCGGATGGTGCCCGAGGACCTCGACCTCCGCGGGACCCGGCGGCATCAGCTGGCCCACCACGCGCCCGCCGCCGGCGGTCACGGTGACCTCCAGGTCGACGGTCAGCTCCGCACCCTGGAAGGTCAGCATCCGCGGCGCTCTGTCACCCCGCACCCGTGAGGGCCCGCTCAGGGAGTCGAAGACCAGCTCGGCCAGCTCGGCGTCGAGCGCGCGGAGCGCGTAGGCCTCGACGGCGGTCTGCAGGAGGTCGGAGGGAACGGGATCGAACAACTCGACGGCGCGGCGCAGCTCCGCCTCAAGCGCGTCGTCGCTCATCGGAACCCCCGTTCCGCGAGGAGGACACGCAGTCGCCGCAGGCAGCGCTGCCTGATCGGCCCGATGCTCCCGACGGCGATGCCGAGTGTCGCCGACACCTCCTGGTAGCTGACCGGCGGCGAGGCCATGAGCAGGCGCAGCAGCCGCCGGCAGTTCTCACCCAGTTCCTGGAACGCCTGCCACATGGCCCGCATCCGCTCCCGCTCCATCGACGCCTCCTCGGCGTCGACCACGGCCTGCTCGGGCGTACGACCGTCGGCGGCGCGGTCGAACACCTCGGGGTCGTCGCTCGGCGAGACCCGCCGGGCGGTTCTGATCACCTTGACGCACTCGTTCCGCGCCGTGCTGGCCAGCCAGGCCCCGACCCTGTCCGGCTCGCGGATCCGCGCGAGGTTCTGCGCGAGCCGGAACCAGGTCGTCTGGTAGACCTCCTGCGCGTCCGCGTCCCTCAGCCCGTGGGCGCGCACGACGGACCACACGAGCGGGCTGAGGCCCTCCACCAGGGATTTCCACGCCGCGGTCTCCCCGTCCACCGCGGCGCGGAAGAGGATGCCGGTCGAGTCTCGATCCACGGTGACGTCCCCTTGCCTTCGGGACTGTCATCGTACGACGGAGGGCCGATTCGGCCGCACCGGTTTCAGGGCACGACCGGGACACTTTGCACGCTCGACGGCGTCCAGGTCGAGGGGATGAGGGTGGGGGCGGTCAGGCCCTGCACTCCCCTGCCGGACAGGGGGGTGGTCAGGAGTTCGGCGGCGGCCTGCCGGGAGTCGGTCACGTTGTTCCGCACCATGTGATTGACGATCATGCCGACGACCAGGGGTGCGGAGAAGGAGGTGCCGCTCCACTGCGCCAGCCCGTCGAACTCGACGCGTTCGCGGATCGCGTTCGGCGACGCCGCCATCTTCTCGCTGAGCTCGCCCCGGTGCGGGGGGAACTGGCAGGTGCAGTCGTAGGCGGAGCCGTACCGGCAGTGGTCGTAGGTCGAATGCTGGTAGTCGTAGGGCACCGGGGTGTCGTCCACCGCGGTGAAGGCGCTCACCAGGCGCTCCCCGGGAGCGTACGCCGTCACCCACGGCCCGTGACCGCTGAAGCAGGCCCGGTCCTGGCCGTCCTTCCGCAGCGCGCCCACCGACACGACGGCACCGGCGTAGTCGGGGTCGTCGGCGTAGGCCGCGGGATGGAACCGCTCGTCGCTGCCGTTGTTCCCCGCCGCGGCCACCAGCAGTGTCTCCGGGTGGCCGGTCACCAGCTCCCGCATGAAGTCCTCGAGCCCCATGAGCGTCCTGTGGTCCGTGCTCAGGGTCCCCGCGGACAGGTTGATGATGTCCGGCCACCTGTTCAACGGCCGCATCTCCCTGAGCAGGAGGTCACCCAGGCACTTCTCGGAGATGGCGCCCGCGTTGACGAGCGCCCCGTTCACCGTGATGGCGGCGCTGGGCGCGACGGCGCTGATCAGCCCGGCGATGAAGGTGCCGTGACCGACGTACTGCTTGAGTATCCCCTCGGAGTCCAGCTCGATCTCCTTGCCCTCGCCCTCGACGAGGCTCAGCCACGGGTGCGACCTGTAGTTCTCCACCAGTCCCGTGTCGATCACCAGGACGGACACCGGGCCGGCCGTCGCGCCGACGACCCGCTTGGCCACCGCCGGGTTGGGCGGCCCGCATCGGGCCACGGGTACCGGCTCGTCGCCGGGGCAGCAGTTCACCGCGATGGACACGATGTGGTTCCTGGACACCATCCGGCGGCCGTTGGCACGCTCCAGCTCGCCGACGGCCCGCAGCGCGTCCGACACGTCCCGGTCGCTCCAGCGCTCCGCACGGTTCAGCGGCCCGACCCGGATCCTGGACACGCCGCTCGGGCCGTCCTCCTCCTGCAACTCCACGCCACGGTCACTGCCGCGCTCCCGGCGGAACGCCCTCCGGATCACCTGGGTGACCTCGGGGGCCTCGTCCCGCCTGGCGAGGACGCAGCCCTTCTCATAGAGGAACCTGGGCGAGTCGTCCGGGCCCGCCGCGAGCACGACCTCCTCTCCCATGGCGGCCTGGATCTGGTCGAACTGTTCCTGGAACCTGTCTGGTGCCATGTTCACTGTCCTGTCTTGGAGATTCCTCACGTCGCCATGGGTTAGGAGCCACGGGGCGCCCGGTTGATACACCCCTGCGTACGAGCACAGCGGCATGGACGCTCCGAACACATCACGTCTAACATCGATCCGTGACCGGGGGAAGCCCGCGGGTCCCGCCTTCCGTGGGAGATGCTCTCGACCTGTTGCCCCTGGTGTTCGCCCGTCCCGCCGACGCGCTGGCCGGAGCGCGGGCCGTGCTGGCGGGCGCCCCCTCCTTTCATGACGCCTCCGTCGCCCACCAGGTGATCGGCATCTGGCAGCGCGACTTCGGCGACCTCACGACGGCGATCGGCCATCTGCGGCAGGCCCGCGCCCTGGCGGCCAGGTCCGGCTCCGCGGACCGCGAGACGGACGTGCTGTCGACCCTGGGGGCCGCCCTCGTCCACGCGGGCCGTACCAGGCAGGGGATGACGGCGCTGGAGGCGGCGGTCGAGAGGGGCGGCGGGCTCACCGGGGCCCGCGCGCTGTTCCGGCGCGGCTACACCTGGTGGGTCCTCGGCGGGCACCGTGAGGCGCTCGACGACCTGCGCCGGGCCATCCCCGCCCTGCGCCGGGCACAGGACACGATCTGGACCGCCCGCGCGCTCACGCTCAGGGCCACGGTCCACCTGGCCATGGGGTCCGTGGAGCGGGCCGAGGCCGACTTCGTCGCCGCCGAGCGGCTGTGGGACACCACCGACCAGGAGCACGACAAGGCCGACGCGGTGGAGAGCAGAGGGCTGGCGGCGTTCAGGTCCGGCGACCTCCCCGCGGCGCTACACCACTTCGACGAGGCCGCGAGCCGTTACAAGGCACTCGGCACGCCCATGTTCGTGCTGCACATCCGGCGGTGCGGGGTGCTCCTGGCGGCCGGGCTGGCGCGCGAGGCGCTGGAGGAGGCCGACGCCGCCACGGAGCTGCTGAACCGTACGGGAGGGCAGACGACCCGCGGCGCCGAACTCCTCCTGATCGCCGCGCGGGCCGCGATCGCGGTGGGCGAGCCGCACGCGGCGATCGCCCGCGCGGGCACGGCCGTCCGGCTCTTCTCCAGTCAGCGCCGCGACTGGTGGCAGGCCCACGCCCGGCTGGTGCTGGTCCAGGCCAGGTTCGCGGCCGGCGAGATCTCCGGCCGTTCGGTACGCGACGCCGCCGCGGTCGCCCTGCGGCTGGCGGAGCTGCGCGCCCCCGAGGCGGTCCAGGCGTCGTTGCTGGCCGGTCGCACCGCCCTCGCCCTCGGCGCCGACGCCGAGGCCGAACGGCACCTGGCCGCCGCGGCCAGGGGCAGATCGCGCGGTCCCGCCTTCGCCCGGGTGGATGGCTGGGTGGCGCAGGCACTGCGGGCGGCGGCGGCGGGGCGGACCCGCGGCGTGCTGGACGCCTGCCGACGGGGGCTCGACCTGCTGGACGAGTACCGGATGACGCTGGGCGCCTCGGAGCTGCGGGCGCGGGCCACCGCGCAGGGGGCGGAGCTGGCCCTGCTCGCGCAGCGGGCGACCCTCGCCGGAGGGAGCCCCCGCCGGTTCCTCGGCTGGAGCGAGCGCTGGCGCGCCACGGCGCTGGCGGTCCCGCCCACCCGGCCGCCGGACGATCTCGAGCTGCTGCGCGACGTGACGGCCTTCCGCGAGATCAGCAGCCGGATCGAGGCGGCCCGGCAGAAGGGCAGCCCGGCCCCCGCGCTGGAGCGCGAGCAGCGGCGGCTGGAGAAGGGGATCCGCGACCGGACGCTCCGGATGCGCGGCGAGGGCGGCACCGACGGGCACCGCTTCGACGTGGACCTGCTGCTCGACGAGCTCGGTGACGGGTGGCTGATCGAGATCGTCGCCGTCGACGGCGACCTGCATGTCCTGCTCTGCGGCCGGGGCCGGGTGCGCAGGTTCGCCGCGGGACGGCTGGCCGACGCGGCGATCGACGCCGACCACGCCCGCGCGGGTCTCAGCAGGATCGCGTACGGGGGCTCCGCGGCCAGGCTGCCCGTCCTCGAAGCCGGCGGGCGCCGCCTCCAGGAGTCACTGCTCGGCCCCGCGGTGCGCCACCTCGGGGAAGGGCCGGTGGTCGTCGTACCGCCGGGCAGGTTGCACGGCGTGCCCTGGGCGCTGCTGCCCGCGCTGGGGACGCGGGTGCTGAGCGTGTCGCCGTCGGCGAGCGCCTGGCTCCGTGCCCGGCGGATCGAGCCGTCGCCGTCGCGGGAGCGGGTCGTGCTGGTCAGAGGCCCGGGGCTGGCGACGGGTGGTGCCGAGATCCCGCCCCTGGCCGCCGGGTACGGCGAGGCGACGGTGCTGGAGAACGGCACCGCGGTCACCTCGGCCGTGCTCGCGGCGCTGGACGGCAGCAGGCTCGCGCACATCGCCGCGCACGGCACCTTCCGCTCCGACAGCCCGATGTTCTCCTCCCTGGGGATGGACGACGGCCCGCTCACGGTGCACGACCTCGAACGGCTTCGCAGCGCCCCGTACCGGATCGTCCTGTCCAGCTGCGACTCCGGCAGGCTGCAGCCGGTCGGCGCGAACGAGCTGCTCGGCCTCGCCACGGCGCTGCTGCCGCTGGGCACGGCCGGGATCGTGGCGAGCTCGGTGCCGGTCGACGACGAGGCCGTGGTGCCGCTGATGCTCGCCCTGCACGAGGGGCTGCGGCGCGGTCTGAGCATGGCCGAGGCCCTGCGCGACGCCCGGTCGTCGATGCCCGGCGACGCGCTCCACCGTGCGACGGGCTGGTCCTTCTCCGCCATCGGAGCGGCCTGACCCGCCCCGCCGGCTCCTCTCATCGGTGCCCGCCCGTCCGGCCGCCGCGCTGGCCGACGGTGAAGAGCCCTTCCAGGCCGGCGCGGTCGCTGCTGCCGAGCCGCGCGTAGGCGTCGCACAGGTGGTTGGCGACCGTGCGGATCGACACCGTGAGCTGCTCGGCGATCTGCCGGTTGGTCAGGCCCGCCGCGGCGAGGCTGACGATCTGCCGCTGGCGGGCGGTCAGCCTCGGCAGCGCGAGGTTGACCAGCGCGGAGCTGCGCGCCCCCTGGCAGGCGCCCGCCAGCGCCGAGGCCCGGTTCCTGGACGCCTGCGAGGCGCGCCGGTCGGAGTGGACGAGGGCGGCGTGCGCGGACGCCTCCGCGGCGTGGAGCATCAGGCCGAGGTCGGCGAGCCCCCGCGCCACCTTGTCCAGGGCGTCCCCGTCGCGCCGGGCCAGCGCGCGGGCGTGCCGCGCCAGCAGGGGAGCGAGGTCCCCCTCCGTGCGGTCGGCCAGTTCCCCGAGCCGATCGGCGACCAGCTCGGGGGAGCCGAGCCGTACCACGTCGTGCAGGGCGAACAGATCGTCTCCGAACAGGCCGTCTCCGGCGACGCCGAGCGCGGACCGCAGGGCGCCGTCGAGGTCTCCCTCGGCGGCGAGTACCCAGGTCCGCGCCGGTACGGCGGCGGATGCCCACGGCCGGTCCTGGGTGGGCGCGGGCGACCGGAGGTTCCCCGCGGGCGCCGGAGGCCGTGCGCCGGCCACCTGCCACGGGCGCGTCCGTGCCTCCCCGGCGGGGGCGGGACCGCGCGAGAGGGCCTGCCAGGCCGTCGTCAGGTCGCCGACGTAGGCGGCGGCGTGGGCGAGTTCGGCCAGGCAGGCGCGATGGTGGGGAGAGCGGCGCAGTCCTTCGCGGCTCCAGGCCATGGCCTCGCGGGTCTCCCCGCGGAGCCGGGCGACGCGGGCGCGCCGCGCGCAGAACTCCGGCATCGCGGGCTCGTCCCAGCCGGTGTCGTCCTCGGCCATCCGCTCGCCGATGCCCCGGGGGATCTCCGCGAGCCTTCCCGCGTACGCGCGTGCGGCCAGCTCCTCGCACTCGGCCGCCAGCGCCGAGGCCCTCGGCGGCCTTCGCCCGCCGGAAGGCCCGCCCGCGAGGGAGGGCTCCGCCGCGGCGGCCCGCAGCACCGGGCCGTGCAGCGGGTGGACGAGCCGGCCGTCCACGGTGACGAGTTCCCTCACCTGCAGGCGTTCGAGGACGGCGGGGGCCACGAGGGCGCCCGGCACACCCGCACCCGTGCCCGGTGACTCACCGCACGCGATGAGCTCCAGCGCGTCCCGCTCCTCGGTGTCGAGGTCGCGGATCGTCTCCTCCACCAGCTCCCGGACGCGCGCGGTGATCGGCGGCGTACCCCGCCAGGTCCAGGTGCCCGACACGTGGCTCAGGTCTCCGCCGGCGTGCACGGCGACGACCAGCTCGCGCAGGAGCCGCAGATCGCCGCGGCTCGCCCGGTACAGGCGCCGGACGGTGAGGGCGTCCACGTAGCCGTCCACCGCCCGCGCCAGCAGCTCGGCGCAGGCGCGCTCGGTCAGGGGGGCCAGTGCCAGGCGCGGCAGCAGGTTCTCCTCCCAGAGCCTGGAGACGCCCTCCGGTGCGGGCTCGCCCTCCCTGACCGTGACGAGCAGGCGGGTACGCCCGCCGAGCGCCAGCTCGTGGACGAGCGCGGCCGAGGCGTCGTCGAGCAGATGGGCGTCGTCCACGACGAGCACCGACTCACGCATCGCCTCGGGTACGGCCTCGGTGGTCAGGCGGCTCCGGCCGCTGCCCGCCGCACCGGTCACGACGATCCCCCGGCGACCGGCGGAGAGGTTTCGCCGTACGAGATCAAGCTCCTCAGCTCTGGCCGTGAACGGCCAGGGAGACCGTGGGTTTCTCACAGCGATATGAGGCGCGCCGCCCGCCGGTGATACACGCGGAGCCGAGTTCTCCGACATCCGGCTGAAACCGGCTCTCGCCGGTATTCGTGCCTGAGGGCGGGGGCGCGCGGTCACCTGGTCGCGGTGGTCTCCTCGGGCAGGGTGGGGGGTTCGAAATCGAACCAGATCGGCTGCCAGTCGCTCAGCTCGTGGAAGCGGCGCAGCTCGGCGGCGCCGCTGAGCCAGCCCATCCACCCGGCGTACGGGGGGTTGCCCTCGTCGAAGCCGCTCATCACGAAGGTGAGCCGCGTCGCGCCGTCCGAGCCCTCCAGCTCCCAGCTGGAGACGCCGAAGCCCGGCCACTCCAGGGAGAACCTGCGGCCCGGCTCCACCTCGACGACCTTCCCCGGCGCCTCGTCCACCTCGAAGCCGCCCATGGCGAAGCGCCCGCCGACGTACGGCTCGATGTCGATCCGGTAGCCGAACCACCGGCTGAACTTCTCCGAGTCGACGAGCGAGTCGTACACCTCCTCGGGCGAGGCGCCGATGAGGAACCGCTCCTGCATTCGCGGGGAGGTGAAGTCGCACTTCGGGGTGAGCTCGCGGCCCTCCAGGTGGTCGATCAGGTTCGCGATCGACAGGCACCAGAACGTCTGCAGCGTCCCCCGGACGCCGCCGTCGCCGGAGATCGCCTCCTGGTAGTCGAAGTGGGTCTGGGAGAGCGACAGGGTGGTCGACTCCGCGCTCTCCTCCTCCAGCCGGATCTCGACCGTCGTCTCCTCGCCGTCGATCAGCCACGACAGGCGCAGTGTGTGGTCGTCGACGTGCAGCGGGCGCTGGTGGGGCGCGTGGCCCTCGGGGGTGTGGCGTCCCCAGAACTCGTACCGGTGCGGGAGCTCGACCTCGGCGTGTTCGGCCAGCCAGATCCGCAGCTCGCCCGGGTCGGTCAGGGCGTGGTGGACCGCCTTGAGCGGTGCGGCCACGCGTGCGTTCAGCCTCATCGGCTCACTCACGGGGTTCTCCCTTGGGGTAGCAGGCCACGGCGAGCTTGAAGGCGTCACCTTCGGCGCCGCCGTAGCGGGTGAAAAGGTCCTGCAGGGTGGACTGGAGGTCGTTCAGGAACTCCTGGCGCCGTTCCGGCGGCACCCGGATCTCGCCGGACACGCCGAGGGACGGCAGCTCGGGCGCGGTCCTGTCCAGTGCGCCGATATCGGCCTGGACCTCCTCCATGAGGTCAAGCAGGTAGCCCAGGCCCAGCTCGTCCTGGGTTCTGCGCAGGCCGATCCGGCCGACGAGACGGGGCGAGAGCCAGTAGGAGCGGGCGCTCGCCTGGTAGACGCCCTCATGGATGCCGCGCACCCTGCGCTCGGACACCTGGGTCACCAGGCCCGCCTCCACCAGGCGTTTCACGTGGTAGTAGACCCGCTGCGGGGTCTGGTCGAGCAGGGCCGCCACCTCGGTGCACGAGCGCGGCTCGGCGAGCCGCCGCAGCACCTCGATACGCTGCGGTTTGAGCAGCGCCTCGGCCTGATCGATCTGCTCCAGATACAGAACATCTCTCATCGTAAAATCGAGCCTGTACGTAAAATTCTATTTTGTCAATGACGCGGGCGCATCGTTCCCAGAAGGTCGGCGAGGTTCACGTGGGCGAACTCGATCCGGGCGTCGCTCGCCCCGTACGGCAGCCACAGGGCGTCACCGTGCAGCAGGCCGCCACAGGAGTACACGACATTGGGCACGTACCCCTCGCGCTCGGCGTCGTCGGGGGCCAGAAGCGGACCGGGGAGCGCGGCGATGACGCGGTGCGGCTCGTCCAGGTCGAGCAGGAGCGCGCCGATGGCGTAGCGGCGCATCGGTCCGACACCGTGGGTGATGACGAGCCAGCCGGCGTCGGTCTCCAGGGGAGATCCGCAGTTGCCGACCTGGACCAGCTCCCAGCCGCCGCAGGGGGTGTGCAGCGGCACCGGACGCTGCCACCTGCCGCGCTCGTCGAGGACGGTCAGGCCGGTGGTCTCGCCGTCGGAGCGGCACAGGGCCAGGTGGCGCCCGCCGACCGGGCGCGGGAACAGCGCCATCCCCTTGTTGGCGGCGGCGGGCCCGCGCAGTGAGGTGACCTCGAAGGTGCGCAGGTCGTCGCTGGTGAGCATGCGCGAGCGGATGTGCCGACCGTCGTAGGCGGTGTAGGTGGCACGGTACGAGGGGGTGCCGTCCTCGTCGATGAACCGCACGAAACGGGCGTCCTCCATCCCGTTGCCCTCGACCACCGTGGCGGGCCAGAGCACCCGCCGCTCGATGGGCACATCGGCGGGGAAGGCCACGGCGTACTCGGAGGCGGTCGCACGGCGCAACTCCTCCACCGTCGCGTACGTGGTGGTGCGGGTGAGCAGGTCGGCGGGGAGGCAGGCGACCGCCTGCTCGAAGTCGTCGTCGTCGAAGAGTTCCGGCAGCGAGCCCAGCACGGTGGCGGAGACCTCGTTGTCGGAGCCCCCGTCGGTGAGTGCCGCGGCGAGCAGGTCACGCCGGTGAGGGGTGCCGTGCCGGGGGCCGACGGTCAGCGGTCCCGAGCGGTCGGCGACGGCGAGGCCGTCGCCGGGGCCGAGCAGCGCCGTGGCGAAACCGATGGACGACAGGTGTCCCTCGCCGATCTGCCGCACGCTGATCACCACGCGCAGCCGCCCGGGGCCCAGCCCGGACTGGTCGGGGTGGGCGACCATCGAGGGGTTGCAGAGCGCCGCGCCCTCCACGGAGTACTCGTGGCTGAAATAGGCGCCGATGAGCAGGCGGGCGGCCGGGCTGAGGTCGGCGTGGCTCGGAACCCGGTAGCGGACCAGGTCGTAGTGGTGCAGGAAGGTCGCCGCGAGGTCGCGGTGCCGGCCGCCGAACAGCCGGAGCGTCTCCTCCAGCAACTCCTCGGCCTCCCGGTGGCCGAGGAGCATGATGCGGTCGATCAGGACGGTGGTACGGCTGCGCACCGGTGCGGTGTCCTCGCCGGGAACGAACAGCTTGATGATCACCCTTCGCGGGTCGGGGGCGAGGGTCACTCCGAGCCGGGTGACCAGGTCCGGGACGGTCATGGCACCTCGCTCGCCGGTATTCCGCGGCGTCCCGGCAGGACACCGTCGCGACCGGCCCGGTGACCGGGGCACCGTGCCGTCAACCGTGCCTTCAGAGGACCTCACCCCGTTCGGACATCAGGCGCTCGGCGTGCTGCAGCGTGGAGATGAGCGCGATGGTCGACTCCGCGCCCTGGTTGAGGTTGGGACCGTTTCTGGTCAGGCCGTCGTAGCCCCCTCCGGTCGCGACGTCCCACATCGCCGTGCCGAGGTCGTTGGCGCCCTGGAACCACGCCGCCGCCCGCCACACGCCTGCTCGCCAGCCCGGGTCGCCGGTGACGGCGCCCGCGGTCGCGCAGGCGTCGGCGAGCGCGGCGACCTCGATCGGCTGCTGGTCGTAGCGGTCCCGCGGCGCGTGCCGCCGCCAGCCGGCGGCAGGGACGACGGACAGCCTGCCGTCCCTGCTCTGGATGTCGCCGAGCCAGGCCAGCATCCGCAGGCCGTCGGCGAGCATCGGGCCGTCGCCGCCGAGGTGACCCGCGGCGATGAGCACCTCGGCGAGGGCGGCGTTGGCGTAGGTCAGCCGAGGCTGCGGCCATGGCCAGTCGGGATCGTCTGCGGGGACGCCGATCGCGAGGGCGGCGTCCGCGAGCAGGGCCGAGGCCGGGGCGCTGTCCGGCAGGACGCGCAGGACCTCCGCCGCGCCGAGTCCGGCGAACGCCATGGCGCGCGGGTGCGGGGATCGCCCGGCGGCACCGAGGGTGAAGGCGATCATGGCCTCGTCGCGGATCCACGGGGCGGGGTCGCGTGCCGCCGCGGTGCCCAGGCCCCACAGCGCCCGCCCCCACCAGTCGCCGAGGCCGGGCTCGTCGGCCCAGCGCCGGTCGTAGGAGAGCCGGTTGTGGAAGGCGCCGGAGCCGTCCTGCGCGTGCGTGAGGAAGGCCAGGTAACACTCGGTGAGCCGCCGTACCTGGGGTGTCGGCGCCGGCTCGCGGCTGGTGATGACGAGCCCCCGGGCGACGTCGTCCGTGCAGTAGCCGTGCCGGCGGCGGACCACGGCGTTCCTGGCGTGTTCGAACAGGCCGGTGTCGTCGCTCAGCCGTGCCAGGTGCCCGAAGCCCGGGAAGGCGGGGGCAGCGGGGGGTACGGGGGTTGCGGGGGTCACGACAGTGCCGCCGCCACGGCTGCCGGGCGTCCGGCCAGAAGGCTCCGGGCGAGGTTGTCGTAGCGCGCGGCCACGGCGGGCCAGAGCAGGATCGGGACCAGGGCGCGGGTACGGCCCCTGAGATCCTCGGCCAGGCCGGGTTCGGTGAGGATCCGGCGCACGGCCGCGGCGAGCGCCACGGGGTCCTCATGGGGTACGAGCAGGCCGGGCCCGCCGGTGAGCAGTTCCACGGCGTGCGGGAAGGCCGTGGCGACGATCGGGACGCCGGCGGCCACCGCCTCGATGAGGACACCCGAGGTGACCTGCTCCTGCGAGTCGTACGGCAGCACGACCACGTCGGCAGAGCGGATCAGCCGGATCAGCGAGTCCTGGTCGCGGTAGACCGGGTCGTACCGCACGGAGGTGGACACTCCAAGCCGGATGCCCATCCGCAGCAGGCGGTTGCGGTAGGTCTCCCCCTGGTGATCGAGCACCTTGGGGTGGGTCTTTCCCGCGACCGTGTAGGTGGGAGAGGGGGACAGGTCCCCCAGCAAGGCGAGTGCCCGCAACGCCCACTCGATGCCCTTGCCGGGGCCGATCAGCCCCCAGGTGAGCAGGTGCGGCCGCGGGCGGCGCCGGGCGGGGACGCGCATGTGGTCGGCGGCACCGTGCGGGATGACGGACACCTTGCCCGAGTCGACGTGGTAGCCGATGATCAGCCGGTCGCGGGCGGTGCCGGTCATGGTGACCACCGCGTCGGCGGCTGCCACGATCTGTTCCAGCAGCCTGCGCTGCCGGGAGGTCGGCCGGGTCAGGACCGTGTGCAGGACCACGATGCTGGGCACGGTGAGATGGCGCAGCAGCGGAAGGACGTCCTGGCCGTCCGTGCCCGGATAGATGCCGTACTCATGCTGGACCACGGCGACGTCGAACCGCTCCAGGGCCGATGTCGCGGCCTTCCAGCCCTCGTGCCCGCCGGGTGCCCAGGTGTGCACGACCCCGGGGACGGGGCGTCCGTCATCGACGTCCGTGGTGACGCGGACGATCCCGCCGCGGGCACCGCCCTCGGTGAGGTGGGCGGCCAGGGCGGAGTTGAAGGTCGCGAGCCCGCACTGCGTGGGCGGGTGGGTGCTGAGAAATCCATATGTGCGGGCCAACTGACATGCCTTCCGGTCATCGGCCGCTCCGGATGGCGGATGCGGGCCTCACGCGGTGAAAGCGTCCATCGGCCGGCGTGGTGACGGATGGAGTCGAAAACTGGCGCCGGGGGCCGTCCTCATCGGGGCCCGGCTGACGCGACCCCGGAGTGGATCGCGGGGCCTGCGTCATTTCGACAGTATCAGGGACCTATGCTCAATCCGCTATGTCACGGTAGATGCGTAAATAGTCGGTCATCATTGGGTCCACCCCAAACCCGCGTTCGGCCTGGGCGTGGCAACCCTATTTCACGGATTCATCCCCCGGCCGGACTGGTAAGGGCAGATCCAGGCAAAGACCACGCTGCCGAAATTCACCAGCATGGTGTGCGGGGTCCGGCCTGCCGTCTCGGTGACCTGGAGTCTGATCACGGAACCGGCCCGCATCCAGCTCGCCACGTCGTCCTCGGTGGGTTCGTGGCCGTGCAGGCGCAGCATCAGGTCGTGGGGCTGACCGAATATCCGTAGATGCAGTTCGCACGTGGGTTCGATATCCGCCATGATTCGCCGTCCAATGTGGCATAGACCCGGCGGGGTTGTCGGCGTCCCTTCGAGCGTACTCCCGCCGTGTGCGCGCCCCCGGACCCGTGTCCGGTGGGTGGCCGGCCATCCTGATCGGCGGTGATGGGATGCCCTGCCCGCATGCTTTCGGGCGCATTGTCGTAATCCTCGACTTCAAAACTGAAAATGCAGGAAAAATGGCTGATTCTTCCTTGTCATTGAGCGGCCAATGAGCATTCAAGTGCTGATTCTCGTGGATATTCTCAGCAATCCGCGATCTCATATTCCCGCCAGTCCTTCGGGATCTTTTCTGGGATGAGGAGAGTCATATGGCCAATTCGCGAAGAATCGCGGCGATCGCGGCCGCGATCGCGACGGCGGTCAGCCTCGGGGCCGTCGGCGCGCAGGCGTCGACGGCGGACGCCCGACGGTCGACGGCGGACACCCGGTCGGAGGCCGCGGCGCCCACGAGGGGGGTCCGGATCACCCGTTTCCTCGGCGAGCAGCGCCTGCCGAACAAGATGCGGTTCCGGGGGACCACGGTCGGCGGCATCTCCGGCATCGACCGTGACCCGCGTACCGGCACCTGGTACTTCATCTCCGACGACCGGTGGCGCTACAACCCGGCCCGCTTCTACACCGGCCGCCTTGACATCAACCCGGTCACCGGAGCCTTCACCGGGGTGAACCTCACCGGGGTCACCACCCTGCGGCGCCCCGACGGGACCCCCTATCCCGCCTACGGTCAGGCCGAGTCCGCCGATCCCGAGACGATCCGCTACGACAGGTGGAGCAACCGGCTGCTCTGGGGCCACGAGGGCGACCGGCCGGACGCGACACATCCCGAGATCCCGGTCTCCGACCTGTTCGTCCGCTGGACCAACACCCGGGGACGCCACCTCGGAGAGCTGACGACCCCTCGCAACATGAAGATGACCACCACCGACAGCGGCCCCCGGCGCAACTTCGGCTTCGAGGGCCTGACCTCCACGGCGCGCACCATCACGGCGGTCACCGAGGGCCCCAGGTACGAGGACGGCGAGCCACCGACCGCCACCAAGGGCGCCCCGGCCCGCATCACCGTGTGGAGCCGCGACGGCAGGCCGCGCGGGCAGTACGTCTACCCGATCGACCCGCTGCCGGCGGCGCCGATCCCGCCGACCGGTCAGTCCGACAGCGGCGTCTCGGAGATCCTGGCGATCGACGACTACCGCTACCTCGCCCTCGAACGCTCCTGGATCGAGGGCGTCAACTACAAGGTCAAGCTGTACGAGATCGACCTGCGCGGTGCCACGAACGTGCTGAGCAGGGACAGCCTGTCGACCGGCCGCCCGTACCGCCCGGTTTCCAAGCGCCTGGTCTCCGACCTCAGCACGGTGCGGACGCCGGTGCAGAACCTGGAGAGCCTCGCCTGGGGACCGCGTCTGCGCAACGGTGAGTGCACGCTGGTGATCGGTTCCGACGACAACTTCAGCGAGCAGGAGGTCACCCAGTTCCTGGCCTTCGCCGCCAGGGGCTGCTGACAGGGCGGTCGGCACCAAGCCGGACGCTGAAAGACTCCGGCGCGGCCGGGACCCACGACACGGGGCCGCCGGCGCGCCCCCCCGCGTGGGGCGCCCCGAGGGTGCGGCCCGCCGGCGGGCCCCGGCCCATGAAAGGGAGAAAAACGGA